>NZ_KK211352.1:404554-476375 GCF_000621825.1 Xylanibacter brevis P6B11 | reverse complement strand
GTAGGTTTTGCATTGCAATAGTGTAGGTTTTGCATTGCAATAGTGTAGGTTTTGTGATGCAATTCGGTAAGTTTTGCTCCGCATCTAGCCCCTGGCCAGCGCCATTCCAGGGGCTAGATGTGGTTGATTCAGGGGCTAGAAGTGGTTGATTCAGGGGCTAGAAGTGGCAGTTCCAGGGGCTAGAACAGAAACTATAGTTTTGGTTCTAGAGTTTAGAACGGCCATTTCTAGACTCTAGAACTGCCACTTCTAGACTTTAAAACAACCCATTCTAGACTCTAGAAATGGTGTTTCTAGACTCTAGAATGGATGCAAAAGTGCCACTATTAGATGACAAAAGTGGCACTATTAGATGGCAAAAGCAGCACTATTAGTAGCTCAACAAGTGCTGATCGAAATCCTTGGCACCGCCGGTTTCGCCAAAGAGGCGCTTCAGCAACTTCACTCGCATGTTGGTGATGGACTGTGGCGACGCCATGAGCAGACAGGCAATCTCGGAAGGCTGGAAATGATAGTATATCAGCAGACAGAGCGTCTGCTCGCGCACGCCAAGGGGCTTCAGGAGGGTGAGCAGGTTGGGGTTGAGCGAGAAGCAGACCTGCTGCAGGGTGCTGACATCCTCGTCGGCAGCAGCCTGGCCCAGCATGGCTGACTTATGCAGACGGGCCGTGACCTCTTTCAACTGGCGCGAGTTGTCGCGCTGCTGGCGCTTCTTCTGTCGCTGCATCTGTACCAGTTCGCGGTGCGTCAGCAGGTAATACCACGCCATGAGGGCCAACGCCAGGACCACAACGACGAGGGCCGAAAGCAACCAGATGATGGTGCGATACTGGTGGCGCTCGCGCTGCTGCTCGTTGTATTGCTTCTGCAGGTCGAGGATGGCAGCCGCCTCGTTGTGTTCATAGCGGTCGCGGTAGAGCCGGTTCAGTCGCTGGCTGAGGTGCGAGGCCATGCGGTGGGCAGCAGGATCCTGCTCAGCCAGCGTGTTGTAGTAGTCTATCAGTTTGGCATAGGCATCCATGCTGATGGCATAGTCGGGCGACTGGAGCACCTGCGACCAGTAGTCGCTGGCCTGCGCAGAGTGGCCCTCACGCGCGGCAATATCGCCCAGCAGCTTGATGGTCTTGTCGAGATAGGCAATCTGCTGCGAGGCATAGAGGCACTCTTTGGCCTGCACGAGGTTGTTCTGGTGCAGATAGTAGCTGCCCATATTGGTGAGCATGGTGGCACGGATGGGGCCATCGACGCTGTCGAGCAGTGGCTGGCAGCGCTCTATATAGGCCTGCAGCGAGTCGGTCTGGTTCATGACATCGTAGGTGGTGGCGATGTTGTTCAGCTGTCGGGCCATCCACGACTTGTTGCCCAGCTGTCGGGCAGCCTGCAGCGAACGGTGGTAGTAGTCGATGGTCAGGGGGTGGTTGTTGGCATTGTCGTTGATGTCGCCCAAGACGGCATACAACTCATAATAGAGCGACGGGGCATCCAGACGGGCAGCCTGCTCCTCGACCTGCTTCAGCAGTCGGAAGGCCTCGCCATAGCGCTGCTGACCGTAGAGCACAATGGCATGCTGCAGACTGGCGCGGGCGCAGCGGTGCTGGTCGCCCTGCTGCTCGTAGTAGTGCTGACTGAGAGCAATGATCGAATCGGACGAGAACGTCAGTCCGATGCGATGGATGGCCTCGGTGAAGACCAAGGCATAGAGGGCCTTGTCGGCCTCCACGCTGAAGCTGTCGATGTCGAGCCCGTTGAGCAAGAGGATGGCCGAGTCGGGCTGCTGCTGGCAGACGGCCTCGGCCTGCAACAACCGCGTATTGCGGCTCTGCTCCGGAGAGCAGGCCGCAACAGCTATTGTAATGATAAAAAAGAATAAACTAACAACCCTCATTTCAACTTAAACATGATAGGTATGGTGTACTTGACGCGCACGGGCTCTCCCTTCTGGCGACCAGCCTTCCACTTAGGCATGGCTTTTACCACACGTACAGCTTCCGCATCGAGCGAAGGGAACACTGAGCGTAAGACTTTGACATTGCTCAGGCTACCATCTTTCTCGACGATGAACTGCACCAGCACGCGACCCTCTACCTTCTGCTTCTCGGCATCCTCGGGATACTTCATGTTGTCTTTCATAAAGGTCATCATGCCCTCCATGCCACCAGGGAACTCTGGCATCTGCTCTACCACGTTGAAGGGATCTTCTTGTTGTGCCTTCTGCGATACAACTGTTTTCTGTGCCAACAGCGTTGTGACGCCACACAGGGTCATCAGCGCTACAATCATTAACTTCTTCATAATCTTAAGTTCTTTAAATGGTTAAACGATGATAAGTTGTCCGGACTTTCGTTTGCAAAAGTAGTAAAAGCCCGCGTTGGCGCCAAAAAATCGATTACATCATTTTACACCACCTGCTTTTTTCTAATTTTCCACCCGATGACGGCGATGAAAATGCTCATCAGCGGACTCAGCAGATTGAAGAAACAATAGGGCAGATAGGTGAGCGTGGGCACACCAAGAACGGTGGACTGCGTCATGCCACAGGTGTTCCAGGGTATCAGAACGGAGGTGACGGTGGCCGAGTCTTCGCAAGAGCGACTCAGCAGGCATGACTCGTAGCCCTGTTGGCGGTAGGCCTGCTTGAAGATGTCGGCATTGAGAACGATAGAGATGAACTGATCGCCAGTGGTGATATTGAGAAAAATGCCGGTTCCAACGGTAGAACCAACCAGCGTGGCCCTGCTGCGCACCCAGCGCACAATGACGCGCGTGAGGCTCTCGATCATGCCGCTGGCCACCATCGAGGCACCGAAACACATGGCACAGAGGATGAGCCAGATGGTGTTGAGCATGCCGGCCATGCCTCCGGTAGAGACGAGCTCGTTGAGCGAGGCATTGCCTGTATCTACAGCCGTGGCGCCATAGTAGGTGATGGCCAGACCGCGCACCAGACCACCGCCAATCTCGGTGAGGATGTGGGGCTGGAACAGGAGTGCCACCACGCCGGCCACGACCGACGAGAGGAAGAGCACGATGAGCGACGGCACACGGCGGGCAATGAGCACGCCAGTGAACAAGGGCACCAGCAGCGTCCATAGCGAGATGTGGAACGTGCGCTCCAGGCCTTCGGTATATTCGCCTACCTCCAACTGGGCACCATCACCATAGCCGAGGCCGGCCAGCAGAAAGATGACGGTGGTGATGAGAAAGGTGGGCACAGTGGTGAGCATCATGTAGCGGATATGAGTAAAGAGGTCGGTGCCGGTGCTGGAAGAGGCCAGGATGGTGGTGTCGCTAAGGGGCGACATCTTATCGCCGAAGTAGGCGCCAGAGATGATGGCACCGGCCGTCCATGGCTCGGAGACGCCCAGGGCATGGCCAATGCCAAGCAGCGCCACGCCGATGGTGGCAATGGTGGTCCAGGAACTGCCCGACAGAAGCGACACCAAGGCACAGATGATGCAGGTGGAGACAAGAAAAAACTGGGGCGACATGACCTGCACGCCATAGTAGATGAGCGTGGGAACGACGCCGCTGATCATCCACGACCCCGACAGCATGCCTACGCACAACAGGATGAGCAGCGTGATGGACACCTCGCCCAGGGTCTGCTTGATCTGCCGCTCGAAACGATGCCACGACACGCGATAAACGCCCATAGAGATACACACACAGACGGCCATGCCCATCAAAAGGGCCACCTGACTGCCACCGCTGAGCGAGTCGCTGCCAAACAGGGTGATGACTACCGATAGAAATGCAATGAGAACAGCCACCGGAATGATGGCTACAAGGGGATGGGGTATTTTTATTTTTTCTTCCACCTGATGATAGTTGATGATTTCGCGCCACAAAAATACAAATAATTGTTGGTTTTGTTTCTCGTTGCAAGGCTTTTTTATTACTTTTGCACCAAAATTACAAGTTAATCAGCAAGAAACGAAAAACAAATGAAAGAGATTTACTTAGCCGGTGGCTGCTTCTGGGGCACCGAGCATTACTTCAAACAGATAGAAGGCGTGATGAACACGGAGGTGGGCTTTGCCAACGGACAGACGGAGAACCCTACCTATAAGGAGGTTTACACCGACCAGACGGGCTATGCCGAGACGGTGCATGTGGTGTACGACGAGCAGGTGGTGGGACTGGAGTTCCTGCTGAACATGTTCTTCAAGGCCATTGACCCCACAAGCCTCAACAAACAGGGACACGACGAGGGCACCCGCTATCGCACGGGCGTGTACTACACCTCGGAGGACCAGCTGCCCATCATCGAGAAGGTATTTGCCGAACAGCAGGCGCTGCTCTCCCAGCCTATCGCCGTGGAAAAGGTGCCCTTGAAGAACTTCTACACCGCCGAGGAGTATCACCAGGACTACCTGGACAAGAACCCCGATGGCTACTGCCACCTGCCAACCGCACTGTTTGAGTTTGCAAGGAAGGCAAAAGATAAAAAGTAAAAAAAAATAGACCCACCCCCTACCCCTCCCTGTGGAGGGAGGGGAGTAAATAGACCACAACCCCCTCCCAACCTCCCCAAGGGGGAGGGGAAGTTATAGAAAAGGAGTGCATAGCGACCTATCTCGTTATGCACTCCTTTTCTTTTTAGTATGTTCGTAAAAAAAGTTATTATTTCTTTCCCCCCGTTATTCTGTCTTCACTTCGATGAAGGAGTAGCGCTCATAGCGGGTGCCATCGGTGGCGGTGAGCACGGCTCGAAGCTCGTGAGGGCCGGCGCCTGAGGGGACTACCTGATAGATGTAGGGGGCACGGCGACGGGTGGGCAGCTGGATGCCATCAAGATAAAGATCGACGTGGTCGATGGTCTTGGTGCGCAGACGGGCGCGGACGGTGACCGTCAGTACGTCGCCGGCCGACAGACTGAGGGCCGAGGGCTTGATGTAGAGCGAAGCCTCTTTCTCCATCGTGGGGAAGGGGCTTTGTGCTTTCCGGGCCTCGGGGGTCTGCATGTACTGTCGGAGCCACGTCAGGGCAGGACGCTCCTGTCCCTGGCGTATCAATCCGGAGTTGCCATTGTGGGTCCAGGTGCGGCCGTAGATATAGCCCCAGAGGGTGATGCCGGCACAGTAGTCCTGCTGCCACATGTAGGGAATCTGCTGCTGGTACTGGGCCAACTGCAGGGAGTCGCTCTCGGTGGCAATGTCGTATTCGGTGCAGTACATCGGCATGCGCAGAGCATCGTGGATGTCGGTCATGGCCTGACGAAACGCCTCGAAGGGCATGTCGGTGAGCTCGTGCGACTGACAACCATAGGCGTCGATGGGCGCTCCGGCATCGCGCAGCGTGCGCACCAGCTGGATGAACTCATCCTTCTGCCAGCGGAACGTGTTGTAGTCATTATAAATCAGGATGGCGTTGGGCCAGCGCTCGTGAGCCATCTCGAAGGCACGGATAATCCAGTCGTAGCCCGTCTGGCCCTCGCCACCCAAGGCAGCGCGGAAAGGAGCGGGCTGATGGCCTTTGACGGCTTCGTTGACTACATCGATCATGGGCAGATCGGGGTAGCGCTGGTGGATGGCGTCCATCCATGCCTCGATGGCCTGGCGCTGCCTCTCGACAGAGAGCGAGTCCATCCAACGGGGATACTGGGCGCCCCAGAGCAGACAGTGGAACTTGAAGGGGATGTCGTGAGCCCGGCAATACTGATAGGCACGGTCGGTGCCTTCCCAGTTGAACTGATCAAGCGATGTGCCTTGCACCGAGCCCCACTTCGACTCGTTCTCGGCCGTGAGCTGATTCCACAACGAGGCGTATTCAAGGCCGTCAGGGTTCACGCGACCGCTGGTGGTGATGTTGCCCAGGAACTTATGGGTATTGGCGCTGAGCGGGCCGTAAATGGCCTTCTCGGCAGTGGCATTGGCCGTTTGTGCCACGATGGATTGTGCACAAAGGGCAGAAAGCATAGTAAATAGTAGTTTTGTAAGTAGTTTCATTGTAGTTTTATGATATGAATGTGATGGCTAAGGATTGAGCACCCTATCGACACTGCCGGCAGCCAGCAGACGGCGGCGGGCCTCATCGTAGGACAGGTGCAGGGAGTCTTGAATCATGCGGGTGCCGCGGTCAATGAGCTTTTCGTTGGTGAGCTGCATCTTCACCATGCGGTTGCCCTCGACACGCCCTAAGCGCACCATGAGCGAGGTGGAGATCATGTTGAGCACCATCTTCTGGGCGGTGCCGCTCTTCATACGACTGGAGCCGGTGACGAACTCGGGACCTACGATGGTCTCGACGGGATGGTCGGAGACGGCAGCCAGCGGACTGTCGGGATTGCTGGTGAGGCAACCTGTGAGCAGGCCATGAGCGCGAGCGGCGGTGACGGCACCGATGACGTAGGGCGTAGTGCCCGAGGCGGCGATGCCCAGCACGGCATCATCGGGCGTGGGCTGATAGGGCAAGAGGTCGTTCCACCCTTGTTCGGCCACATCCTCGGCACCCTCTACGGCATGGCGCAGGGCATGGTCGCCACCGGCAATGAGACCGACGACCATGCCTTCGGGCACACCAAACGTTGGGGGCAGTTCGCTGGCATCGAGCACGCCAAGACGACCGCTGGTGCCAGCACCCACATAAAACAGTCTGCCACCGCGGCGCATGCGCTGCTCGATGGCCACCACCAGGGCCTCGACCTGTGGCAATGCCTTGCGTACGGCCTCGGCCACCGTCAGGTCTTCCTCGTTGATATGTGCCAGGAGTTCGCCCACGGACATCTGTTCCAGGTGGTCGAAGTGCGACGGTTGTTCGGTAATCTTTTCCTGCTGTTTCATTGCAATGACGTAAAAACGCTACATTTTTTCAGTTGATGGCTGCTGCAAAACTAAGCAAAAAAGCCGAAAGGGGCAAAAAGGCAGCATCTTCTTTGGAATAATTTAACAGAAAGAAGACCCCCTCCCGACCTCCACCACAACCCCCTCCCGACCTCCCCAAGGGGGAGGAGATGAGACCCACCCCCTACCCCTCCCTGTGGAGGGAGGGGAGTAAATAGACCACAACCTCCACCACACCCCCCCCAACCTCCCCAAGGGGGAGGAGATATGGGGGGGGAGAAAAAGAGCGCAGCAGTCGGTGTGCTACGCTCTTTCGTTTATTGTCTGCGAATATAATTCGCCAACAGATTAGATACCCAATCTGGCACGGACCAGACTGGCAGCATCGGGCTGCTGCATGCCGGTGAAGTCGGAGAACATCTGCATCAGGTCGCCGGTGTTACCACGGCTCAGCACCTTGTCGCAGAAGTCCAGACCGGTCTCGCGCTTCAAAGCGCCACGCTGAGCAAAGACGTCGGCAATGTTGACGGCCAATACCTCGGTCCACAGATAACTGTAGTAGCCTGCAGCATAGCCTCCACCCCATACGTGGTTGAAGTAGCTGGTAGAATAGCGAGGAGGAATCTGTGTGTCGAGCAAGCCTACCTGACGAAGGGCTTCGGTCTCGAAGGCCATGGCTTTGTCGGCCGTGGGTACATCCTTTGAGGCGAGCATATGCCATGCCAGATCAACACAGGTGGCGGCGAGGTTCTCGCCCAGTGCGTAGGCAGGCTGGAAGTTGATGCTCTTCAGCATGCGCTCTTTCAGCTCGGCAGGCATGGCCTCGTGGGTCTGATAGTGACGGGCATAGTGGTCGAAGACCTCGGGAATAGAGGCAAACGACTCGTTGAACTGCGAGGGCATCTCGACAAAGTCGCGAGCCACGCTGGTGCCGCTGAGCATGTGATACTGACAGTCGGAGAGCATGCCGTGGAGGGCATGACCGAACTCGTGGAACATGGTGGTCACCTCGTCCCAGGTCAGCAGCGAGGGCTGGCCCTCTGGTGCCTTGGCACTGTTGCACACGTTGAAGATGATGGGCAGCTGGTTGCGCTGGCGACTCTGCTTCTGGAAACCATCCATCCAGGCACCGCCACGCTTGGTGGGACGACGGAAATAGTCGCAATAGAAGAGGGCCTTAGGATTGCCATCCTTGTCGATAACCTCATAGACACGCATGTCGGGATGGTAGGTGGGGATGTCGGTGCGCTCCTTGAAGGTGAGACCATAAGCCAGATTGGCGGCATAGAAGACGCCGTTGATAAGCACGCTGTCAACATTGAAATAGGGCTTCACCTCGTCTTCAGAGATGTTGAGCAGCTCTTTCTTCATCTTGGCAGAATAGTAGAAACGGTCGTAGGGCTGCAACTGGAAGTCGGCACCCTGCGTCTTGCGGGCATAGTCCTCGATGGCCTTGGTCTCGGCCTGGGCTACAGGCGTGTACTGGGCAATGAGGTTCTTGAGGAAGGCATAGACATTGTCGGGCGTCTTAGCCATGGTGCGCTCCAGAGAGTAAGAGGCATAGTTAGGATAGCCCATAATCTCGGCCTGCTCGGCACGCAGCTTGGCAATCTCTACGGCAATGGGGAAGGTGTTGTACTGGCCCGTGCCGTTGCTGCGATTGACAGATGCCTCGAAGACTTTCTTGCGCAGCTCGCGGTTGTCGAGGCTGGCCAGAGGAGCCTGCTGGGTGGTGTTGACAATGACAATGGCATAGGGGGCCTTGCCGCCACGGCTCTCTGCATCCTTGGCACACTGGGCGATGTCGGCTTCGCAGAGACCGGCCAGGTCTTCTTTCTTATCGACCCACACCACTGCATTGTTGGTGGCTTCCTGCAAGAGGTCGCCCCACTGCTGCTGCAACTCAGAGATGCGCAGGTTGATCTCCTTCATACGGGCCATCTTGTCGTCAGACAACAGGGCGCCGCTGAGCACAAAACCTTTGTAGATCTCTTCCAACAGCTTCTGGTCTTCGCCCTGCAGACTGTCGTGCTCGCGGTCATAGACAGTCTTGATGCGCTCGAAAAGTGCCTTGTTGAAGGTGATCTCGTTGTCAAGGTCGGTCAGCATGGGCTGCACTTTCTTCTCGGTCTCGCTGATCTCTGGGGTCTTGTCGGCCTCTGTCAGGGCGAAGAACACACGACTCACGCGGTCGAGCGTGCGTCCGCTTTCCTCAAGAGCGAGGATGGTGTTTTCGAAGGTGGCAGAGTCCTGGTTGTCGATAATCTGCTTGATCTCCTCGCGCTTCTGAGCAATAGCGGTCTCGAAAGCGGGCAGATAGTCGGAGGGTTCAATCTTGCTGAAGTCAGGTGCACCATAGGGAAGGGTGCTTTCCTGCAACAGCGGGTTCTCGTGTTTGGCGTTAGTACAGCTGCTTAGCTGCACCATCGCACTTGACAGCATAGCTGCCGAAATACCGAAGGTCATCAGTTTCTTCTTCATGTTTGATTGTGATAATGGTAGTCTTTGATAGTCTTTGTCACTATTTGGCTGCAAAGGTACGATGATTTACCGAGAAAAAGGAAAAAAGATACCATTTTTATTCATTTTTAAAACAGATCTCGGGGGCGTCCCCGCGATCGGATAGTGCCCCTTTCCCGCTATAAAAGCAGAAGGGCCACTCACGGCCTCCAAAAGGGAGACTATGAGTGGCCCATTCGGCCTATATGGAAGCACGCGATGTTTACTCCTCGCTCTGCGTGACGTCCTCTATCTGCTGGAGAATCTCCTGATAGTGCTTTGTCACTTTTCGGTCAAAAGAATAGCCTAAACCAAAACCTAAGACAACGGCGAAAATAAAGCAGATTACCGTATGAAACACCGAGGGGTAATGGGCTATGAGATAAGCGTTGTAGAAAAACAGGACAAACCATAGGAACAGAAGGGGATAGGAGATGATGTTAAAGATGCGCTCGTACTTCTTCACCTTCAGCACCTTCTTGCGTACCTCCAGCAACGACTGCTCGAACAGATGGCTATCGCCTATCAGTCGGAATATCCGGCAGCGGTGCCAGGCATCGTAAAGCAGGCCGACGGCGATGTAGATCCACAACCACACTGGCTGGTGCATATAATTACAGAATATAAGATAGAACAAAGGGATAAAGATGATGTCCAGAATGAAGAGTAAACGATAGTTTCTGTTGACGTAAGAGGTATTCTTCTTCACCGACTGACGAATCAAAGCGTCGTTCACAATCTCCTGCTGGGCCAGTTTCTGCTTCAGCAGATCCATCTGCTGTCGCATATTCTCAAGTTCGAAATTATCATTCATAGTGGGTTAGCGTTTTTAATCGTTAGACATTTGCTTCAGTTGTTCGCGAATGCGATGCAGGCGCACACTGACATTCTTGGCCGTGATACCTACTATCTGACCTATCTCTTCGTAAGGCAGATTCTCGAGCCACAGCAGTACGATGGCGCGATCGAAGGGCTGCAGGCGCGAGATGCGCTTGTGGAGCATATCTACCTGGCGGGTATCCTCGTCGCTGTTCTTGAACAGGTTGATGTCCATCGTAATGTGTACCTCCATCTGCCTGCGTTTCTTCTTCCTGTTTTGCGAGATACAGGTATTCAGGGCGACGCGATAGATCCACGTTTTGATGTCGGATCGCTGCTCGAACCCTTTGAAACCCTTCCACAGGTTTACCAGCACCTCTTGAAAGAGGTCTTCCACCTCGTCGGCATCCTGCGAGAACATGTAGCACACGGTATATATCGTGCTGCGATGCTTTTTTACGGTTTGCGCAAACTGTTTTTCTAGATCATTCATTTCTTTGTTTTTTCTGTATTGCTTTACTCTTTAGACGCAGCAAAGTTACAAAAACTACGTGATACCCATTTTATTTTTCAATAAAAAGAGAGCAATCGTAAAAGAAAAAAAAGTACTTTTGTACCTAAAATTATGGATAGGAAGACATTTGAAAGCCGGAAACCTTTCGCGGGAGAGAAGAAAGCCTCGATGCAACGCCGCTGTGTGGACAACGACTACACCGAACGGCGCATGTATATGATTACGATGGTGACGGAAGAACGCAAGCCGCTGTTTGGCAAAGTGGTGGGGCAAAGCGAGGCCGCAGCGCCCGCGCCAGAGGCTCCACACATCGAACTGTCGGCACTTGGTGCTGAGATAGAGAAGATATGGCTCACCATCGGCCACTTTCATCCCGAGGTAAGTGTGATTGCCCTACAGATGATGCCCGACCATCTGCATGCCGTGCTCTTTGTGAAAGAAAAAATGGAGAAGCCTTTAGGCAAGGTGCTACTGGGCGTGAAGCAGGCCAGCAACCGCGCGTTCCGCGAGATGATGCCGGAGGAATTTGTCGCTGTGGCACAGCGACACGCAGAACAGAGCAGAGACAATGGTCTACTCTTTGCAAAGGGCTTCAACGACCAGATACTGCTGCGCGAGGGCCAGCTGGAGCGCTGGCTTCACTACCTAAAGGACAACCCTCGCCGCCTGCTGATGAAGCGCGAGCACCCCGATCTGTTCCGCGTACAGCGAGGACTTGCCTTTGCCGGTCTTCAGTTTTCAGCCATTGGCAACCGCTTTCTTCTGGAGCGCCCTCTGAAACTGCAGGTACAATGCTCCAGAAGCATCACAGACGGCGACCTGCTGGCCAAAACAGCCGCCTATCTGCAAGCAGCCCGTCAAGGAGCCGTGCTTGTATCGCCTGCCATTTCCAAGGGCGAGAAAGCCATCATGCGAGCAGCCTTCGATGAAGGCTTGCCCCTCATCTATCTGCAAGAGAACGGCTTCACAGACCTGGCAAAGCCGGGCGGCAAGCGCATGGAGGCGTGCGCCGGCGGTCAGCTACTCATCCTCGCCCCTTGGGAGCACCACAACGAAAAGCTCACTATCAAGCGCTCCCAATGCCTGCAGCTCAACGAAATGGCCCGCGCCATCTGCGCGGGCCAATAAAGCATAGAGCCTGCCCCCTAAGTAGAGTCTGTCGCTGTGCCACAGCGACAAGCAGAAGAAAGCCGCAAAAGAGATCAAGGGCAGGTAAGCGCCCTATTGATTAATCACCCATACCAGCGGTATGTTTAACACTTTTTCGCTTTCAACGACCAGCCAGTCTGACTGAAAACCGGGGACGTTTGCTGCGCTGTACTTATATTCGTATTCGAAACCTTCCGGCAATGAGCTTGCCCCATAATGATAATCAATCTGCAGTTCGTACTTTTCGTTATTACTAGCCATGGTAAGTCCCGTCATCTCGTGTTTGGGCAAAGTGCCAAAGTAACCCATATTCGCCAAAACAGAGATGTAGGTTCTATCATGATCCATCAGATAGTCAAACGACATGAAAGGCAACAAGGCTGTCAGCAAATGGTCATTATAATGAAAAACGGTCTCGAAGTATTTCTCACCATCCTGCGTGGCAATCATGTCTTTCAGGTCGTCACCCTGCCAGTTCAGTCGCTGTACGTACTTCGTTCTCATCACGTTGCCGTCTAATGTACCATAGACCTCATAGCCAGTCAATTTGTTGTCAGTATAAGAGTATGCAATACTGTCCCTTAGCCTGTCGTTACGGATATCGAGAGGCATGCTGCCAGAGACTATCTTACCGTCTTTGGTATAGAAAATACAATAGGGCGTAAATCTGGCCACTGGCCCCATTCTCATGAGTCGTCGGTAAAGAATCATGTGGAGGACGATTCTTCCTCGAACATAATGAAACGAAATAGTATCGGATTTTCCAGAGACTGTTTCTCCCCATGTTTTTCTGTACTCTTTCACCCGGTGTTGGGCATCATAGTCAAAATGGAAAAGGCTTTCACCGTCTGGAATATCGGGGATGCTATCAATACGCATCGCTACCTTTCCAGGCACGTCGGGCCGAGCTGTTGTATCATCACTATTGCAGCCCGTCAGGACAATGATTATTAAGGATAAATACAAAAATATCTTTTTCATGAATACAAATATCATTTGTAGTATACAAAAGCACCGCAGAAAATTCCGCGGCGCTTTTATATAATATAAATAATGTCTATTGACTTAGTCAGCTTAAAAAGCCTTGACTAAAGTCACCAACTTTAGTCAGCCATCTTTGCCTTGATCATCTCGCGGTTCAGGCGAGCGATGTTAGCGATGGTTTCGTTCTTAGGACATACAGCCTCACAAGCACGGGTGTTGGTGCAGTTACCGAAGCCCAGCTCGTCCATCTTGGCAATCATGTTCTTCACACGACGAGCAGCCTCTACGCGACCCTGGGGA
The DNA here is from genome assembly GCF_000621825.1 of Xylanibacter brevis P6B11. Lineage (NCBI taxonomy): Bacteria > Pseudomonadati > Bacteroidota > Bacteroidia > Bacteroidales > Prevotellaceae > Xylanibacter > Xylanibacter brevis. Next base: position 463,328 of record NZ_KK211352.1, on the reverse strand, counting down.
AGCAGAGCCAGCTGGCTAACCTTAGATGAAACGAACAGCATGGCAGAACCGTTCTTACAAGCTGCTACGCAAGCGCCACAGCCGATGCAAGATGCGCAGTCCATAGCCTCGTCGGCATCCTCCTTAGGAATCAGGATAGCGTTGGCATCCTGAGCCTGACCGGTGCGGATGGTGGTGTAGCCACCAGCCTGGATGATCTTATCGAAGGCGTTGCGGTCAACCATACAGTCTTTGATCACGGGGAAGGCAGCTGAACGCCAAGGCTCAACAGTGATTACGTCGCCATCGTTGAAGCGACGCATGTAGAGCTGACAGGTGGTAGCGCCACGCTCGGTCAGACCGTGAGGTGTACCGTTGATGTAGAGTGAACACATACCGCAGATACCCTCGCGGCAGTCGTGATCGAACACGAATGGCTCCTTGCCTTCGTTGATGAGTTCTTCGTTCAGAATGTCGAGCATCTCCAGGAACGAGGTGTCATCGGGAATGTCGTGCATCTCGTGAGTATCGAAGTGACCCGCATCTTTGGGACCATTCTGACGCCAAAATTTAATGGTGAAACTTATATTCTTAGCCATAGTCTTTAATTCTTATAATTACGGGTTTGTACTTTAATTGCCTCATACTCCAGTGGCTCCTTAGAGAGCTCGGGCTCTACGCCCTTGCCTTTGTACTCCCAGCAGCCTACGTAGAAGTAGTTCTCGTCATCACGCTTAGCCTCACCTTCCTCGGTCTGATACTCCTCGCGGAAGTGACCACCGCAAGACTCGTTACGAGAGAGGGCGTCGAAAGCTACGAGCTGACCCATGGTGAAGAAGTCACGCAGGTGGATAGCCTTGTCGAGCTCTACGTTGAGACCTTCCTTGGTGCCAGGCACGAAGAGGTTGGTGTCGAACTCCTTCTCGAGCTCGTGCATCTTCTTCAGACCTTCCTTCAGGCCCTCGGCGGTGCGACCCATACCTACATACTCCCACATGATGTGACCCAGCTCCTTGTGCAGAGAGTCAACAGAACGCTTACCCTTGATGTTGAGCAGACGAGTCAGCTCAGCGTCAACAGCCTTCTCGGCCTCGTCGAACTCAGGACGATCGGTAGAGATCTTGCCCCAGATAGACTGGTCGGCCAGGTAGTTCTGGATGGTGTAAGGCAGTACGAAGTAACCATCGGCCAGACCCTGCATCAGTGCAGAAGCACCCAGACGGTTAGCACCGTGGTCAGAGAAGTTACACTCACCGATAGCGAACAGGCCAGGGATAGTGGTCTGCAGCTCGTAGTCAACCCAGATACCACCCATGGTGTAGTGGATAGCGGGATAGATCATCATAGGCTTGTAGTACTTCACGCCATTGATCTCGTTGGCCAGGTCGCCAGGGAATACGTCGGTGATCTCCTCGTACATCTCGAACAGGTTACCATAGCGCTGCATGATGACGTCGAGACCCAGACGGTTGATAGACTCAGAGAAGTCGAGGTAAACAGCCAAACCTGTGTTGTTAACACCGAAGCCCTTGTCGCAACGCTCCTTAGCGGCACGTGAAGCCACGTCGCGAGGAACGAGGTTACCGAAGGCGGGATAGCGGCGCTCCAGATAGTAGTCGCGATCCTCCTCGGCAATATCCCAAGGATTGATCTCGCCCTTCTGCAGTTTCTTAGCATCCTCGATCTTCTTTGGAACCCAGATACGACCGTCGTTACGCAGCGACTCAGACATCAGCGTCAGCTTAGACTGCTTGTCGCCGTGAACGGGGATACAGGTGGGGTGAATCTGAACGTATGAAGGGTTGGCAAACATAGCGCCCTTACGATAGCACTGAACGGCAGCGGTACAGTTACAACCCATAGCATTGGTAGAGAGGAAGTAAGTGTTGCCGTAACCACCAGTAGCGATAACAACGGCATTGGCAGAGAAGCGCTCCAGCTTACCAGTTACGAGGTTCTTGGCGATGATACCACGGGCGCGGCCATCAACGATAACCACATCCTCCATCTCATAACGGGTGTAGAGCTTCACCTTACCAGCGTTTACCTGGCAGCTCAGTGAAGAGTAGGCACCCAGCAGCAGCTGCTGACCGGTCTGACCCTTAGCATAGAAAGTACGGCTTACCTGAGCACCACCGAACGAACGGTTGGCCAGCATGCCACCATACTCACGAGCGAAGGGAACACCCTGAGCCACGCACTGGTCGATGATGTTGTTTGACACCTCAGCCAGACGATAAACGTTAGCCTCACGAGCACGATAGTCACCACCCTTTACGGTGTCGTAGAACAGACGGTAAACAGAGTCACCATCGTTCTGATAGCACTTAGCGGCATTGATACCACCCTGTGCTGCGATAGAGTGAGCACGACGGGGAGAGTCCTGAATACACAGGTTGATGACGTTGAAGCCCATCTCACCGAGTGAAGCAGCTGCAGAAGCACCAGCCAGACCGGTACCTACAACGATCACGTCGAGCTTCAGCTTGTTCTTGGGGTTAACCAGGCGCTGATGAGCTTTATATTCTTTCCATTTCTCAGGCACTGGACCTGCAGGAATCTTTGAATCTAATACTTTTGCCATAATAATATTCCGTTTTCAAAATCCATTAAACTAATTTACTGACAGCAAACAGCTGCAGCCTCGCAGCAAGCACCATCGGGGCAGCAGTCCAGCGAAGGAGCGCAACCGAAATAGAAGCCCAGCACTACAACCGTGAAGCCCAGCATGAGGAGGGTCACGTAGATAAGACCGAAGCACTGCATGCGCTTCTGCCAAATCTTACCACTCAAGCCCAGAGTCTGCATAGCAGACCAGAAACCGTGAGCCAGGTGGAACCAGATAGCTGCGAACCATACCAGGTAGAGCACTACCAGTGGCCAGTGTGAGAAAGTGTCGATGATGAAAGCGAAGCCGTCTGCGGGGCTGTGACCGTTGGTAAAACCAGCAATCTCTGCAAACATCATGTTGTACCAAAAGTTCTGCAGGTGAACCAGCAGACCGATCAGGATGATCAGTCCCAGCACGAGCATGTTCTTAGAAGCCCATTCCACCTTACCGGGATTAACGGTAGTAGAAACCTCATAACGGCTGTTACCGCGAGCCTTACGGTTTTGAGCCGTGAGGATAAACGCGAAAACGATGTGAATGACAGCAAGGGCAGCCAGACCCATGGTAGCCACGAGGGCATACCAGTTGGCACCCAGCAATTCGCAAATAGTGTTGTAAGCCTCACCAGAGAAAAGCGCTACGATGTTCATTGCACAGTGGAATGTCAAGAACAGAATGAGCGCAATGCCAGTAACAGACATTACAACCTTTCTACCAATTGATGAATTTAATAACCACATAAAAGATTGAAAATTAATTAATTAATATTGATTTTAGATTTATTGTCAGCAAGACACAGGCCTTCACAGGCTAACAAAGATACTCATAATAGAGTACGTATATACGTAATGTGGGTACAAAATTAATTAAAAATAATGAATCTGCAAATCTTTACTGCAGAAAATTGGGTTATTTATACAAAATAAAAGAATCGGAATTGCAAGGCAAAAGTGCCACAATTCCGATTCTTTTTCTTCGTTTTTTCCGTCGATATTAATATTCCACGGTCTTGGTATAGGTCTTGCCGCCAACAGAGAACGTCAGCTTGACAGACGGCTTATATACGCCGTTCAACTTCTTAGTAAGGCTTATTGACACTTGATGGTTCTCATCCAGGTCGCGACTATAGTCACTGAGAGCTTTCGGTAGCTCGTTTCCATAATTATCCACCAGTACAACCGACGTGATATTGATGGTAGAATGATAGTTGTTGGTGATGACGATTGGACACTGAGACGTGACATAACCATTCTCTTTCTCGTACTCGCCCGAACCGCGCTTGACGTTTACCTTATCGGTGGCATCATAGACCTTTACTTCACAATAATCAAAGTAATTAGTGTAGGTGATGCCATCCTTCGTAAAGTCGGGTATGCCTGCATTAATATGAACACTGCCCCTCGCAAGTGCAGTTACACGCCCCTGCTCACTGACAAAAGCCACATTCGCATTACTACTGCTCCACTGAATATTTGCGCCATTAAAGGCTTTTGCCTCCAGTGAGACAGAACCGCCCACCTCCAGTTCCAGGCTCTCTTGCTCCACATAGACATACTTATGCTGTTTGACAGGGAAGGCTATACGCACCTCGTCGTTATAGAGTATAATAGAGTCTATACGTTCAAACTTGTCACCCCTGAAGACTGGAATCCTCACAAGGTTATAATACTGGTCGTAGCCATCCTTTATCGTCTGATCTACCGAGAACCATGAGCCATTTTTCGTTGTTTTGCTCACGTGATAGCCTGGTGTCAGCGTTTTCACCGGCAGATTAAACTCGCCACCATTCTTTCCGCAGGAGATTACCTTGCGGTTATCACTGAAATTGATGGTGATATGAGGATTGGTGCGCTGCTTTACAGCCACCTTAGCCATCTCTTCGCCAGCAACGAGGAAACGCAGGGTATCAGCATACGCTTCATTATTAACGTTCTCTTTGAACGAGAGGGTTATCTTCTCGGTGGTCTCGTCTATAGGAGTCATGACGCAGTCCACCCACGACGGGCTCTTGATCTGGTACTTCACGTTGCTGACAATGTTGAATTCTTTCGTCTGTTGCTCGTAGTTCACCTCCACCTTCTTTACGCTAGGCACCAGCTTCACCTGGAAGTTCTGTTCCACCTTGAAAGAAGTCTTCACCGAGTTCTCGTCAATGGTGTTGCCATTGGGCAGATACAGCGTAACGGTGGCCGAGCGCTTAGCCAACGCCGTATTGGTCTGAGCCGTGAAGATGACCTCGTTGTCCTCCACCACAGCACTCAACCAGCGGGCCGACAACTGCGTTTCGTCGTCGATGATCTGGCAGCGGATGTCCTCCAAGTCGCGGGTTAGCTTCAGGATGTCCTTCGTCTGGTCGTAGCGCAGTTCGCGGTTCTCGATGCTCAGATTGTCGAAGATGTTATCATGATGCTGAGTCACGCGGAACGACTTCTGGGGTGTGCTCTCGGTGATGGTCGAGCCGCTGACATAGAGCGTCACCATGGCCGAGCGGTCGTGCTTGGTGGTGAGCTTCGAGGGTTTCAGCTCTATCTTATTGCCACTAAGCACGATATTCAGCCAAGTGGGCGTCTGCTGAGTGTCTTCGTCCACCAGCTTATACCTCACGCTGGTCAGGTCAACCTTTGTTGTTATCTCATGACTTGACGTATTCCATTCAAGACCCAGGTTGGCCACTTTCAGACTGTCTAACAGGTTATTGCCATTCTGCGTAAACGTGAATCCAGTATGTACAGTCTTTGCATCGATGGTATTGCCATTGGGCAGATAGAGCGTCACACTGGCCGAGCGCTGATACTTAGAGTAGTTGGGCTGAGTCACAAATTCCACATGCTTGCCGTTCACCGTGGCCTGTAGCCAACCTGGTGTCTGTTGGGTCTCGTTGTCCACCAACTGACAGCGGATGCCAGTCAGTTCGCGAGTCAGTTTCAGCGTGTCGTACTTCTCGTCCCAATTGACCGAGCGATTACTAAACTGCACATCGTCAAAGATGTTGTAATGTTCCTGATTCACCACAAACGACACCTGTTCGGTGTTCTCGTCGATAGTATTACCATTATTGGGCACAAACAGGGTCACCGTGGCCGAGCGGTTATCGACCGAGGTCAACTGCTGTGGTTTAAGAATCAGTTCCTGATGTTCGGCATCGAGTGTCACCTGCAACCATGTTGGTGCACGCTTGGTGTCGTTGTCCACCAGTTTGGTGCGCAACAGCGAGAGGTCCACCGTCTGTTTCAGAGCCCGAACGGTCTCGTTCCAGCTCATGGTCTGGTTCTCAAACCGATGACCGTTGAAGATATTATTGCCCGACTGCTTGAAGGCAAAGCTCGTCTTCACCGTCTTTTCGTCGATGGTGTTGCCATTAGGCAGATAGAGCGTCACTGTGGCCGTACGGTCGGCCTTCGACATATTCTCTTTTACCGTAAAGAAGACCTGCTTGCCCTTCACCGTGGCCTGCAACCAGGTGGGCGTCTGCTTCGTGTCAACATCTGTCAACTGACAACTGATTCCCGTCAACTCTCGCGTCAGTTTCAGCGTGTCGGCCTTTTCATCCCAGCTGACCACACGATCTTTATACATCGCACCATCAAAGATGTCGTCGTGTTTCTGCGTCACATAGAAACTGGTCTGCACGGTCTGTTCCGTCAGCGTATTATCCTTGCCCACCATATACAAAATTACCTGCGCTGTGCGGTTGATTTTCGATGTCAGCGTCTGCGACTTAAACACCACCTTGTTGCCTTCCACCGCGGCCTGCAACCAAGTGGGTGCTTTCTTCGTCAGCGTGTCCACCACCTGACAACGAATGTTCGGCAACTCTTGCGACGATGTCAGCGTGTCGGCAGTTTGGTTCCACGCTATGAAGCGGTCAACAAAGCGCCTTGCATCAAAAATTTTGTTATGCTCCTGTTCTACAACGAAAGAATGGGTGATGGTAGTAGAATCGATGGTCTCGCCATGGTTAGGATAGTAGAGCGTCACCGTGGCCGTACGGTCTTTCTTCTGGTTATAGATGGTCGTTGTCACCACCACCGAACTGTCAACAACCGTAGCCGTGCACCACGTGGCGCGCTCCTTGGTGGCATCGTCGGTCACCAGTGCCTTGACGCCAGTGAGCTTTCGGCCGGTAGGAATCCTGTGTATATCACCCGTGGCCTGCGACTTCACTTGTGGAATATTCAAACTGTCGAGCACGGGGTTATGGTTTTGTCTCACCAGCACCGATGCTTTCGAGAGCAGCGAGTCGTTGACGTACTGGTCGCTGTTGGGCACCACGCGCACCAGTGCCGCACGGTCGTCCTTCGACGCATACTGCGACACAGCGATGGTGAGCTGTTTGCCACTGATGGTGGTCTTCACCCAGTCCACCTTCTTTCCCTCCATGTCGAAGATCTCTGTCTTGGCGTTCTTCAGCGTGTTTTTGAACGTCAGCGTGGTGTCGCCCTGCTCAAAGCCCATGACCACCTCGTCAACATCCAGTCCGTCGAACATAGAGTTTCTCTTCTGGGTGACATAGAACACCACCGGCTGTGCGTCCGAGTCGTCCATATCGTCGCTCTTCACGTGCAGCGTCACGCAAGCCGTACGCTCACTGACCGTGATATTCTCCTGCAGCGTCAGCGCAATCGCCTTTTGATTGATGTTCACATCGAGCCAGTTGGCTGGATAGTTGGTCTTGGTGTCAATGACGGTTGCCATCACATCGGTCAGTACATTGTCAACTTTGATAATGCTCTGTGCGGCACTGGCCGAGAAAGTTTGATCTTCAATATGAAGTCCCTCAAGAGGTGATGGAAAGTCTTCATGTTCTACACACGATACAATAATTCCCAAAACAACCAACAACGGGAACAATACCTTTTTCATATTCACAAAAAGATTTTTATGGATGCTAATAAACCATTATAATTTTCTGTCGGCAAAATTACGTAAAAAGAACGAATTACACAATATTAAAATGACTTTTAATTGAAAAAAAAGTGCATTTAATTGAATTTATTATCTCGTTCATAACAAATACATTATCTTTGCCAAGCAAAATAACATGTCAACAAAACAGCGACACTAATGAAAAAAATTCTACTTTATATGGCTGCCATCTGGGCCTGGACCACTGCCGGAGCACAGACGTTGAACGTTCAACTGGGCGAGGTTGTCTATCAGATTCCGGCCAGTCAGGCTGGCGAGATGGCTTATGAAAACGGACAGACCGTGACCATCATGGGCAAGAGTTTCACACTCAGCGACATCAGTCAGATGTACATAGACAACAGCGCCGTGACGGACAACAGCGTCAACATCGACTATCAGGGCAGCGAAGCCCGTGTGACCGTGGCCGGAAATATTGCTAAGTACCTGACTATCAACACAAACAAGGCACACGTGACCGTGATACAGAGTGCAGAACTGCTCGACGAGATTACCTATACCCTGAGCGGTACATCGACTAATGGCTCCTTCTATATGGACGGCGAGCTGAAGGCCAGCATCGTGCTGAACGGTGTCGCGCTGACCAACCCCGACAGTGCTGCCATCAACATCCGCAACGGCAAGCGCATCAGCATCGAACTGGCCGAGGGCACCACCTCCACACTGGTGGACGGCGTGGGAGGCAGTCAGAAGGCATGTCTTGCCGTGAAAGGTCACACGGAGTTCAAGGGTGCCGGCACGCTGAACCTGACTGGTCGCACAGCGCACGCCTTCTGGGGCAAGGAGTATGTGCAACTGAAGAAGAGCACTGGCACCATCAATATCCTAGGGGCGGTGGGCGACGGCTTCAACGTGAACCAGTATTTCCAAATGAATGGGGGCACCGTCAACATCAATAACGTGGGCGACGACGGTCTGCAGCTGAGCTATAAGACCGACGACGACGAGCAGATCATTCCGCTGACAGACGATGAAGACAACACCGCCGAGGTGATTGTCAATGCTGGCACGCTGAAAATCAGCACCACAGCGGTGGGCGCTAAGTGCATCAAGAGCGAGAACAAGGTGACGGTTCACGATGGTACACTGACGCTGAAAGGCAGCGGTGGCATAGACACCAGCGACAGCAGCGACCAGTCGTATGCGGCAGGCATCAAGGCCGAGGACTTCACCCAGAATGGTGGCACCATCGAGATGACCATCAGCGGCACGGCCGGACGCGGTGTCTCGGCCGACCATATCACCACCAATGGTGGCATACTGACCATCAATAACAGCGGCGCACCGCAGACGGTGTCCAGCGACGTGAAATCGGCCAAGGGCCTGAAGGGCGAATATGTGGCCCTGAACGCCGGTACCATCACCATCACCATGACGGGTAATGCCGGCAAAGGCATCGTGGCTGGCGACGGCACCAAGAGCACCAGTGGCGGTGGTGGCAGGATGGCTCCTGCATGGGCACCCATGAAGGCACCAATGATGGCGCCGATGATGGCACCAATGATGGCGCCAATGATGGCACCAGATGCTCGTCCTGGTGGCGGCGGCATGGGCGGTGGCACCACCTATACTAACGTTACGGGTGCTTACACGCAGGGCACTGCCGACGGCAACGGACCCACGCTGACCGTCAGCACCACCGGTAGCGCCTACAGCAGCTCGTCGGCCAAGGCCATCAAGGCTATCTGCCAGGCGGTGATCTACGGCGGCGAGACCACCGTGACCACCAAGACGAATGGTGCCGAGGGACTGGAGTCGAAGACTGGCATCACCATCCATGGCGGCAAGCACTACTTGCAATGCTACGACGACTGTATCAATACGTCGGGAAAGATCACCTTCAACGGTGGTGTGACGGTGTGCTACTCCAACGGCAACGATGCCGTCGATTCGAACGCGGGCACCACGGGTGCCATCACCATCAACGGCGGCACCTGCTTTGCCTATACCTCAGCAGGAGGACCAGAGGAAGGTTTCGACTGCGACAACAACTCGTATATCCAGATCACGGGCACCGGCATCGGCATCAGCGCCGGCGGTGCACAGGGTGGCGGATCCAGCAGCTCGACCATCTCTAACGCAGCCCAGGGCTACACATTCCTTACCAGCACCATCAGCTACACCAGCGGACGCTATTATACCCTGGCCGACAGCAACGACCAGAACCTGGTGACCTACAGCTTTGCGGCCAACGTCTCCAGCTCGCTGTCGCTGATTACAGCCAAAGGGATGACCTCTAAAGGCAGCTACAACATCAAATACAGTACCACGGCGCCCACCGATGCCACCACCGTCTTCCACGGTCTGTATCTGGGCAGCAGCGCCAAAGGCACGAATAGTGTGACCAGCTTCACAGCCAAGTAATACAGGATAACATCGTATGTGTTGACTGAACGAGGGGCAATACCGCGCAATGCGGCGTTGTCCCTCTACATTTTTTAAGCATTATTATACATACTAATTGCAGAAGATTTTGTAATTTTGCAAACGAAATATTTCAAGTTACAATGACATTAAAATACGACGTAGTGGTTATCGGCGGCGGACATGCCGGCTGTGAAGCGGCTTGTGCTTCGGCCAATATGGGCGCTAAGACGCTACTGGTAACTATGGACATGAACAAGATTGCACAGATGTCGTGCAATCCTGCGGTTGGTGGTATCGCTAAGGGACAGATAGTACGAGAGATTGACGCCCTTGGCGGACAGATGGGAATAGTGACCGACCGCTCCACCATTCAGTTTCGCATGTTGAATATCGGCAAGGGACCCGCCGTATGGAGCCCTCGCGCACAGTGTGACCGCGGCAAGTTTATCTGGAACTGGCGCACGGTCATAGACCATACGCCCAATCTGGACGTGTGGCAGGACCAGGTATGCGAACTGATGGCAGAAAAGGGCCAAGTCATCGGCGTCAGAACAATCTGGGGAGCAGAAATCCTAGCGCGTGCCGTCGTGGTGACGGCGGGCACGTTCCTCAACGGTCTGATGCACATAGGGCGCAAGATGGTGGCTGGCGGACGTATCGCCGAACCTGCCGTGAGCGACTTCACCGAGAGTATCACCAAGCACGGCATCCGCTCAGCACGCATGAAGACGGGTACACCAGTGCGCATAGACAAGCGCAGCGTACACTTCGACGAACTGGAAGAGCAGCCGGGCGACACGAGCTACTATCAGTTCTCGTATATGGGCGAGGCACGCACACTGCAACAGTTGCCTTGCTGGACGGTGAACACGAATGCTAAAGTGCACGAGATTCTGCGCTCAGGACTGAACGACTCCCCACTCTACAACGGACAGATACAGTCCATCGGACCGCGCTACTGTCCTTCTATCGAGACCAAGCTGGTGACCTTCCCCGACCGCGAACAGCACCCGCTCTTCCTGGAACCCGAAGGTGAGGACACCAACGAGATGTACCTGAACGGTTTTTCGTCATCGCTGCCCATGGACGTTCAGATCGAGGCTTTGAAGCAGATGCCGGCCTTCCGCGACGTGAAAGTGTATCGTCCGGGCTACGCCATAGAGTACGATTTCTTCGATCCCACGCAGTTGAAGCACACGTTGGAATCGAAAAAATTGGATGGCCTATTCTTTGCCGGACAGGTGAACGGTACCACAGGCTATGAAGAGGCCGCCGGACAGGGACTCGTGGCAGGCGCAAATGCAGCGCTGAAATGCGATGGAAACAAAGAATTTGTGATGCATCGCGATGAGTCGTACATCGGTGTACTGGTGGACGACCTCGTGACGAAGGGCGTGGACGAGCCCTACCGCATGTTTACCTCGCGCGCAGAGTATCGCATCCTGCTGCGCCAAGACGATGCCGACGCCCGACTCACAGAGCGCTCTTATGCGATGGGACTGGCCAAAAAAGACCGACTCGACCGCTGGATGGAAAAGAAACAGGCCATCGAAAAAATCGAGGCTTTTTGCAAGACCTTCCCGATTAAAGCAAAAGAGATCAACCCCGCGCTGGAAAAGCTGGGCACCACCCCACTCCAATTTGGTGTCAAGTTGGAAGACCTGGTGGCACGTCCACAACTGAACTTCCGCAATCTATCGGAGATTGTGCCCGAACTGCGCGAATTAATCGAGAGCGCGCCCAACCGCAAAGAGGAGATTGCCGAGGCTGCCGAAATACGTATTAAGTATAAAGGATACATCGAGCGCGAGAAACAAGTGGCCGACAAAATGCACCGCTTGGAGAACATCAAAATCAAGGGACACTTCGATTACAACACGATTCAATCGCTCTCTACCGAATGCCGACAGAAGTTGACCGCCATAGATCCCGACACACTGGCACAGGCCAGCCGCATTCCGGGCGTCTCTCCCAGCGACATCAACGTGCTGTTAGTGCTCATGGGGCGATAAGTTTCACGTGAAACAAATACATTAATTTAATCATATAACTAACTGAGTATGAATACCCAATTACTGTTGGACAATCTGCGTTGCATACCAGATTTCCCGAAGAAAGGAATCAATTTCCGCGATGTCACCACGCTGTACAAGAATGCTGCGTGCATGAAAGAAATGGTCGATGAACTCTATGAAATTTACAAAGACAAGGGCATCACTAAGATTGTGGGCATCGAGAGCCGAGGATTTGTACTTGCTTCGGCGCTGGCTCTGAGGTTAGGTGCCGGCGTGGTGCTGGCCAGAAAGCCAGGAAAACTGCCTTGGACCACCATCAAGGAGTCGTTCTCGAAAGAGTATGGCGTTGACACCGTAGAGATGCACATCGATTCCATCGACGAAAACGATGTAGTGCTGATCCACGACGACCTGCTGGCTACCGGCGGAACAGCCAAGGCTACCTACAAATTGGTGAAGCATTTCAATCCCAAAGAGATTTTCATGAACTTCATCATCGAGATCAAGGACGAAGGTCTGCACGGACGCGATGAATTCGACGGACTTTGCGACGTAACGACACTGTTGACGATTTAAATCGCAAAAACAACACTTTCCCCCTCCCCCAACCTACGATGTGGGAGGGGATTTTTATAGGAAAGCGCAGGAAGAAGAAAATAAATACGTTTCACGTGAAACACTAAAGTATGACAAAGGAAGAGAACGAGGCACGTTTAGCCTATCTGAAGGGTATCGTTTCGCGACTCCCTGAGAAGCCGGGCAGCTATCAATACTACGATAGTGAGGGCACGATTATATACGTTGGCAAGGCGAAGAACCTGAAATCGCGTGTCTCATCCTACTTTCATACGGAGGTAGATCGCTTCAAAACGAAGGTGCTGGTGTCTAAGATTCACGACATCAGCTACACGGTGGTCAACACCGAAGAGGACGCACTACTGCTTGAAAATTCGCTCATCAAGAAGTACAATCCGCGCTACAACGTGCTATTGAAAGACGGAAAGACCTACCCCAGCATCTGTGTGACCAACGAGCCCTTCCCACGTATCTTCAAAACACGCACGATCAACAAGAAATGGGGCACCTATTTCGGGCCCTATTCGCACATCGGTTCGATGAATGCCGTGCTGGAACTCATCAACAAGCTGTACCATCCACGCACCTGTCGGCAGCCCATCACAAAGGAGGGAATTGCCGCCGGAAAATACCAGGTGTGCCTGGAGTATCACATCAAGAATTGCGGTGGGCCATGCGTAGCAAAACAGAGCTACGAAAACTACCAGCAAAACATGCTGCAGGCACGCGAAATCTTGAAGGGAAACACGCGCGAAGTGCTGCGCCAGATGCGCGAAAAGATGCAGCTTTTGGCAGAGGAACTGCGCTTTGAAGAGGCCGAAGAGGTGAAGCGAAAATACCTGTTGATAGACTCGTTTGTGAGCAAGAGCGAGGTGGTGAGCCACACCATCGACAACGTGGATGTATTTTCGATTACGAACGACGAGAAAATTGCGTATATCAACTATATACACGTGTCGAACGGAGCCATTAATCAGTCGTTTACCTTTGAATATAAGAAGCGTCTGAACGAGAGCAACGAAGAGCTGTTGCAGTTGGGCATCGTAGAGATGCGCGAGCGTTTTAAGAGCAATTCCAAGGAGATTGTGGTGCCTTTCGACCTCGAAATGGAGCTGGAAGGCGTCACCTTCACCATCCCTCAGCGCGGCGATAAAAAGACGTTGCTGGACCTCTCGGAGATGAACGGCAAACAGTATAAGTTCGACCGCCTGAAACAGGCCGAGAAGCTGAATCCCGAACAGAAACAGGTGCGCCTGATGAAGGAGCTGCAAGAGAAGTTGGGACTGCCCAAGATGCCCTATCAGATAGAGTGTTTCGACAACTCTAACATATCGGGAACGGACGCTGTGGCGGCTTGTGTGGTGTTCAAATCGATGAAACCCAGCAAGCAGGACTATAAGAAATACAACATTAAAACGGTGGTGGGACCCGACGATTATGCATCGATGAAGGAGGTGGTGTATCGCCGTTATAAGCGCCTGGTGGAGGAGGAAGAGCCCCTACCCGACCTCATCGTAGCCGACGGTGGTAAAGGCCAGATGGAGGTGATCCGCGAGGTGATACAGGACGAGCTGAACCTGGACATCCCCATCGCCGGTTTGGCCAAGGACAACCGACACCGCACCAACGAACTGCTCTATGGTTTTCCGCCCCGCGTGATCGGTTTGAAGACCAACTCTGAGCTCTTCCACGTGCTCACGCAACTGCAGGACGAGGTGCACCGCTTTGCCATCACCTTCCACCGCGACAAGCGCAGCAAACATGCACTGCACTCGGAACTGGATGATATTCAGGGCATTGGCCCCAAGACGCGCGACACGCTGATTGACAAACTGAAGAGCGTGAAGCGCATCAAAGAAGCTGATATTCAACAACTTACAGAGATTATTGGCACATCAAAAGCACAAATCATCTACAACCACTTCCACCAATCATAACTTTCCACGTGGAAAAGCATCAGCCTGACCCATCCAAAGCGGCACTTTCTTCAACCGGAAGTGCCGCTTTTGCATGGCAATAGTGACCGTATAGAGATGCAACAGAGGCACTCTTGTCTTCCAATAGTGCCACTTTTGACTTCCAATAGTGGCACTTTTGGTCTGAATCTAGAGTCTAGATCACCCATTTCTAGACTCTAGAATGACTCAATCTAGACCCTAGAATGAGGTCATCTAGACTCTAGAAAGCACCTTTCTAGCCCCTAGACGAAAAACAATGGGGTAAGTATTGCATTTTGAAAGGGATACTATGAGGGGGCAAAAGCGCTTGTTTTGGCTCGTGATTTGGGCGCTTTTAATTCCTAAAACGAGGCTCCAGGGCACAACAAAGAATGAATTTCGAAGGTACTCACGTTCGGAAAAACAAAAGAAAAATTGATTTTCTTTTTGCTTTTCGCTCACTTAATCGTATCCTTGAAATGAATTTCGAAGATACTTTCGTTCGGAAAAGCAAAAGAAAAATTGATTTTCTTTTTGCTTTTCGCTCACTTAATCGTATCTTTGCAACATGAGAATAGTAATACAACGCGTGAGCCATGCCTCAGTGACTATTGATGGGGCCGTGAAATCGAGCATTGGAAAGGGATATCTGATACTTCTGGGCGTCTGCGAAGAGGACACCGAAGAGGATGTAGATTGGCTGGTACGCAAGGTGGTGGGCCTGCGCGTTTTCGACGACGAAAACGGGGTGATGAACCGTTCTATCATGGAGACGGGCGGCGAGGCACTCGTAGTGAGCCAGTTTACGCTGTTTGCAAGCTACAAGAAGGGCAATCGGCCCTCGTGGTTGAGAGCAGCAAGGCACGAGGTCAGTGTGCCGCTCTACGAGCTTTTCTGCAAGAAGCTGAGCAGCGAGATGGGCAAGCCCTGCGGCACGGGTGAGTTTGGTGCCGATATGAAGGTGGAACTGCTCAACGATGGGCCGGTGACCATCTGTATGGATACGAAGAATAAGGAGTGAAAGCCTCACCCCTGCCCTCTCCCGAGGAGTGAAAGCCTCACCCCGGCCGTCTCCAAAGGAGAGGGGGATATATAATTATTAATATGACGATAGAAGAGGCACAGG
This sequence comes from Xylanibacter brevis P6B11, assembly GCF_000621825.1. Lineage (NCBI taxonomy): Bacteria > Pseudomonadati > Bacteroidota > Bacteroidia > Bacteroidales > Prevotellaceae > Xylanibacter > Xylanibacter brevis. The sequence goes on along the minus strand of NZ_KK211352.1, from coordinate 447,791 downwards.
AGACTGTGGATAGATGGATTAAGACGTATGGCGTGAGGTACTTTGGCGAACTCACCAATATGACGGTGCTGACTGAGGAGGTGGGCGAACTGGCGCGCATCATCAGTAGGCGCTATGGCGAACAGTCGTGGAAAGCGTCAGACCCACGGGCTGCCGACAACGGGCGCGAAGCGCTGGGCGAAGAGATGGCCGACGTGCTGTGGGTGCTGCTCTGTCTGGCCAATCAGACGGGCGTGGACCTGACCCAGGAGCTACAAAAGTCTATCGATAAAAAGACAAAAAGAGACGCAACAAGACATATATGTAACCCTAAACTTAAAGCATAACAACTATGGAAGAAATGAACAAAATTGAACAAGTGCTGAGCCAGTATAACCTCGACATCACCGACGAGGAAGTACGTGAGGCTGTGAAGACGATCATCGCCGAAAAGGTGCCCCTGAACGATACACACGAAGTGAAGAAATTCCTGATGGGAAGCGTGGAACTGACCACCCTGAAGACCACCGACAGCGAGACGTCGGTGATGGCCTTCACAGAGAAGGTGAACCAGTTTGAAGAGCAGTACCCCGACCTACCCCACGTAGCCACCATCTGCGTATATCCTAAGTTTGCCAAGACCGTCAGCGAGACGCTCGAGGTAGAGGGTGTCGAGGTGGCCTGCGTATCAGGCAGCTTCCCCAGCAGTCAGTCGCTGATAGAGGTGAAGACCGTAGAGACCTCGCTGGCCGTGAAGGACGGTGCCACCGAGATAGATATCGTGATGAACGTGGGTGCCTTCCTGGAGGGTGACTACGACACCGTGGTCGATGAGGTTCAGCAACAGAAGGAGGCCTGCGGCGAACAGGCCATGAAGGTGATTCTGGAGACCGGTTGCCTGAAGACTGCTAAGAACATCAAGATTGCCTCACTGCTGTCGATGTATGGCGGTGCCGACTATATCAAGACCTCTACTGGCAAACTGGAGCCCGCCGCTACCCCCGAGGCTGCCTACGTGATGTGTCAGGCTATCAAAGAGTACTACGATAAGACCGGCATACAGATTGGTTTTAAGCCCGCTGGCGGCCTTAACAGCGTGATGGATGCACTGATCTACTACACCATCGTGAAAGAGGTTCTGGGCGAGAAATGGCTCACCAACAAGTGGTTCCGCATGGGCACCAGTCGTCTGGCCAACCTCCTGCTGAGCGAGGTGGTAGGCGAAGAGGTGAAATTCTTCTAAGCGCTTTTTCAAGTGAGAAGTGAGAGGTGAGAAGTGAGAAGTGTAATTACACTTTTTGGCTTTATACATAAGATGAGAGGTGAGTAGTACTAATTATACTTCTCACCTCTCACTTTTCACTTCTCACTTAGTAATACTTCTCACCTCTCACTTCTCACTTAGTAATACTTCTCACCTCTCACTTCTCACTTCTCACTTAAAAAGTTTCTCAGTTAGAAACTTTTTCCTATTTTCTTCTCTGAATAACATAGTCTAGATAGGCCGTGAGCGCCGTAGCAATCGAGGGATCTTTTACACAACTATCCACATACTGCTGCGCCTTGCGGTGGTAGTCCTCCATACATTTCTCGGCATATTCAATACCACCCTGCTGCTTGGTGAACTCCACCAAGACGGCGATTTCATCGGGATTGATAGTGCCCGCCTTCACCTTCTTGGCCAGCGTCATCATCGAGTCGAAGGGCGAATGCTGCAAGGCATAGATCACGGGCAGCGTCAGCTTACCCTCCGCCATATCATTGCCCGTAGGCTTACCTATCTCCTTCGAGTCGTAGTAGTCGAAGATATCATCGCGAATCTGGAACATGATGCCCAGGTCGTGACCAAACTGACGGGCCTTCTCCACCTCCTCGTCGGAGGCACCGGCAGAGAGCGCACCTATCGATGAACAGGCGGCAAAGAGCACCGCTGTCTTCTGTTCTATCACCTGATAATAGACATCCTCGGAGATCTCCTCGTTCTTGATGTTCTGCAACTGCAGAATCTCGCCCGAGGCCAGCACCCTACCCAACTCTGCCAGCGTCTCGATGATACGCTGGTTGTTGGTGAACGACACCTTCAGCAGTGCGGTGGAAAGGATGAAATCGCCCACCAGCACGGCCGCCTTGTTATTATAGGTGGCATTCACCGAGGCCTGTCCGCGGCGTTCCTCGCTCTCATCTACCACATCGTCGTGAACCAGCGAGGCCGTGTGCAGCAGTTCCAGACCGATGGCTGAGTTCAGCGTCACGTCCGTCACCGAGCCATAGTTCTTGGCCAGCAGCATCAGCAACATGGGGCGCATGCGCTTGCCACCGCGCTGTTTGATGTGCGACAGCACCTCAGACAGCAACGTATCCTCATGACTCAGAGACTGCTCGAAGAGTGAAATAAACTCGTTTAGTTCCGACTCGATAGGTCGTTTGATAAGAGATAGATAGTCCATTATGATTAATTTTGAGACAAAATTACTGAAAATATCGGAGTAATACCAATTTTTTTAGTAATTTTACCGAAAAATCTGAAATATACATGGAGAAACTGTTTCTTTTAGATGCCTATGCCCTGATTTACAGGTCGTACTACGCATTCATCAAAAACCCACGCATCAACTCCAAAGGTCTGAACACATCGGCCATCATCGGCTTTGTGAACACCCTGCAAGAAGTGATAGAGAAAGAGCAACCCAAATACCTGGGTGTGGCCTTCGACCCCCACGGACTGACCTTCCGCAGCGAGGCGTTCCCCGCCTATAAAGCACAACGCGAAGCCACCCCCGAGGATATCCGCAAGGCGGTGCCCATCATCAAAGACCTGCTGGCGGCCTACCGCATACCGGTGCTGCAGGTGGATGGTTTCGAGGCCGACGACGTGATAGGCACTCTGGCCAAAAAGGCCGATTCTATCGAAAATATCGAGACCTACATGCTGACACCCGATAAGGACTACGGCCAACTGGTGAGCGAGCGCACCAAGATCTTCCGTCCGCGCCATGGTGGCGGCTACGAGGTGCTGGGTCCTCGCGAGGTGTGCGAGAAATATGCCATCGAAAACACCACGCAGGTCATCGACCTGCTGGCACTGATGGGCGACTCGGCCGACAACTTCCCCGGTTGTCCGGGCGTGGGCGAAAAGACGGCTGCCAAGATCATTGCCGACTTCGGCAGCGTGGAACAGCTACTGGCCCGCACCGACGAACTGAAGGGTGCACTGAAGAAGAAGGTGGAGGAACACGTGGACGACATCAAGATGAGCTACTTCCTGGCCACCATCCGCACCGACGTGCCCATCGAACTAAAACTCGACGAACTGCAACTGCAGCAACCCGACGAGGAAAAACTCAGCGAACTGTTCACCGAACTGGAGTTTAAGGCACTGACACAACGAGTTCTTAAAAAAGTTGAAAAGAAGCCAAAATCTAATAATTCGCAGCTTTCTCTCTTTGAAGAATTTGCCACCGACGATGCGGAAACGCCAAAATTTTCGAGTTTTGAGACCATTAAAACGGTGGCTCATAATTACAAACTCGTTGAAAATGAGGAAGATTTAAAAAATCTATGTGATTTATTTAGGACAAAACAAATTCTTTGTCTAGACACGGAGACCACTTCCACTACCGCCATCGACGCCGAATTAGTGGGTTTGAGCTTCGCCGTGACCGAACATGAGGCGTTTTATGTGCCCATTCCTGCTAAACGTGAAGAAGCGTTGCGAATTGTTAATATCTTTAAACCTCTCTACGAAGACCCTTCGATTTTGAAAATCGGTCAAAATTTGAAGTACGACCTCGAGGTGCTGAGAAATTATGATGTGCATCTGGACGGCCCGATGTGGGACACAATGATAGCCCACTACCTCATCCAACCAGAGTTGCACCACAACATGGACTACATGGCCGAGACACTGCTGAACTACCAGACGGTGCACATCGACGAACTGATAGGACCCAAGGGAAAGAACCAGCGGTCTATGCGCGACCTCACACCACAGCAGGTCTATGAGTATGCCTGCGAGGATGCTGACATTACGCTGCAACTGAAAAACAAATTGGAGGCTGAACTGAAACAGCATCACTGCGAACAGCTCTTCTATGAGATAGAGATGCCACTGATGCCCGTGCTGGCCGAGATGGAGATGAACGGCGTGTGCCTGGACACCGAGTCGCTGCAGGAAACGGCGAAGGCACTGAACGAACGCATGGCAACCATCGAGGCGCGCATCTACGAACTGGCTGGTCAGCAGTTTAATATTGCCTCGCCAAAACAGGTAGGCGAGATATTGTTCGACAAGCTAAAGATTGTAGAGAAAGCCAAGAAGACCAAGACGGGACAGTATGTGACCAGCGAAGAGGTGCTGCAACAGCTGAAAAACAAGCATGAGATTGTGGCTGACATCCTGGAACACAGAGGGTTGAAGAAACTCATCGGCACCTATATCGAGGCACTGCCCAAGCTGATAAACCCACGCACAGGCCACATCCACACTTCGTTCAACCAGACGGTGACGGCCACCGGACGACTCTCTTCGTCGGACCCCAACCTGCAGAATATTCCCATTCGCGGCGAGGACGGCAAGGAAATACGCAAGGCCTTTATCCCCGAACCGGGCTGCCTGTTCTTCTCTGCCGACTATAGCCAGATTGAGCTGCGCGTGATGGCCCACCTGTCGAAAGACAAACACATGATAGAGGTGTTCCAAAACGGCAAAGACCTGCATGCCGCCACCGCTGCCAACATCTATAAAAAGCCCATCGAAGAGGTGAGCCGCGACGAGCGAACCAAGTCGAAGCGTGCCAACTTCGGCATCATCTACGGCATCACCGTGTTTGGACTGGCCGAACGACTCGACATTCCTCGCGAGGAAGCTAAGATGCTGATAGACGGCTATTTCGACACCTTCCCACAGGTGCAGCAGTACATGGAACAGTCGAAAGAGGTGGCACGCCAGCAGGGCTACGTCACCACCCTATTCGGACGTCGCCGCTATCTGCCAGACATCAACTCGCAGAACGCCACCGTACGAGGCTTTGCCGAGCGCAACGCCATCAACGCACCCATCCAGGGCACCGCTGCCGACATCATCAAGGTGGCGATGATACGCATCTTCCAGCGCTTCAAGGCTGAGGGTATCAAGAGCAAGATGATACTGCAGGTACACGACGAACTGAACTTCAGCGTGTATCCCGAGGAGAAAGAGCAGGTGGAGAGCATCGTGCTGGAAGAGATGCAGCACGCCATGAGTCTGGACGTGCCACTGGTGGCCGACTCAGGCTTTGGCAAGAACTGGCTGGAGGCACACTAAGAGCAACAAAAAAGTGGGCGCGATCATCAACTGAGGGCGCCCACTAATGAAAAAATAGTAATAATAAAGTATTAAACAGCTGGGATGTTAGCAAGACCTCCCAGAGAACCATGTTGCATAATGGGCAACATGACGTTATTTATCTCGTCAATCAGCTCATTGAGTTGATGACACATGCTCGAACGTATATGCTCGTTGCGACCGTAGGTAATCATCTGGCGTTCGGCCTTCACCAAACTGCCATGATACCACTCCTCTACAATGCGCCACTCGCCATTATACTCGTCGAAGACGTGACTGATCCACTGATCGTGCGGACGACCATCTTCATCGAGATAACCATTAAACCTGTACCCATGCAGAAAACCGCTGATCTCGCCTACCAGGCGACGGCGGTTGACCGTGAATGTGAGACAGGTTCGCGTAGGCACACTCGAGATGTTGGTAGAGTCGAAAGTCTCAAACTGCAGTTTGCCGTCAATCAATCCATTGACAAAATCTGCGTTCAACTTCATACGCTTCTGATCGCTCTTGTAAAAGTAGCACCAACCACCATTCTTCAAGCCATCGATGAAGTTGCCGCGAGCCATGCTTTGAACCTCCTTGCCATAGCGGTTGAGTGAGCTTAAACGCAAATGAAAAGGACCATCAAACACACGGAGGTTGTTGTCGTCCACATAGTAAGAGTAAGACGACTTTCCTCCATGGTAAGGTCCCTCGTATAAACGGTGCTTCTTGATGCCACCATTAAATACTCGTTTAAGCCTCAGTTTCATTTTTGTAAACTGATTCATTTTCCTGTGTTAATTATAGTGTTAAATAGGTTTGGTTGAATCCCCTAACAATCTTTTCGACTGCAAAGTTAGTAAAAAACGGAAATAATCATGCCAGAAATATACAACGATTACTTTCCTTTAATGCTTATTGTGTCACTTTAACACTTATTCGTAACTTAAGCTTCTATAAAAGTACTACCGCTCGACAAAAAAAAATAAATTCTTTGTTTTTGTTCTCGCTTATTCGGCCACCTTTGGCTGCGCCGAAGGTACTACCGCTCGACAAAAAAAGAATAAATTCTTTGTTTTTGTTCTCGCTTATTCGTACCTTTGCACTCAGAAATAAACGTTTATAGAAAAAAAATGGCATTAAAATGTGGTATTGTGGGACTGCCTAACGTGGGCAAGTCCACACTTTTCAACTGTCTGTCGAGCGCTAAGGCGCAGGCAGCAAACTTCCCTTTCTGTACAATTGAACCCAACGTGGGCGTGATCACCGTTCCCGACGAGCGACTCACCAAACTGGCTGAGCTGGTTCACCCCGGACGCATCGTGCCTGCCACCTGCGAGATCGTTGACATCGCCGGTCTTGTAAAAGGTGCTTCTAAGGGCGAAGGTCTGGGCAATAAGTTCCTGGGCAACATCCGCGAGACCGATGCCATCATCCACGTGCTGCGCTGCTTCGAAGACGAGAACATCACCCACGTAGATGGTAGCATAGACCCCATACGCGATAAAGAGATTATTGACACCGAGCTGCAACTGAAGGACTTGGAGACCATCGACTCGCGACTGGCCAAGACCGAGAAGGCCGCTGCCGCTGGCAACAAGGATGCCAAGGTAGAGGTGACGGTGCTGAAGGCCTATAAAGAGGTGCTAGAGCAGGGAAAGAATGCCCGTATCGTGGAGTTCGACAGCAAAGAGGAGCAAGAGTGCGCTCGCAACCTGTTCCTGCTCACGTCGAAGCCCGTGCTCTACGTATGTAACGTGGGCGAGGCCGAGGCTAAGAGCGGCAACGACTTCACCAAGAAGGTAGAGGCACTGGCCAAGGAGGAAGGTGCCGAGGCAATGGTGATTGCTGCCAAGACCGAAGAAGATATTGCCGAACTGGAGAGCTACGAGGACAAGCAGATGTTCCTAGAGGAGCTGGGCCTGGAGGAGAGCGGCGTGAACCGACTCATCAAGAAGGCCTATGCCCTGCTGAACCTGGAGACCTTTATCACCGCTGGCGAGATGGAGGTGAAGGCCTGGACCTATAAGAAGGGCTGGAAGGCACCTCAGTGTGCCGGTGTGATCCATACCGACTTCGAGAAGGGCTTCATCCGTGCTGAGGTGATCAAGTACGAGGACTACCTGAAATATGGCTCAGAGGCTGCCGTACGCGAGGCTGGCAAGATGGGCGTAGAAGGTAAGGAATACGTGGTACAGGACGGCGATATTATGCACTTCCGTTTTAATGTATGATTAACCTACTTAATTATATCATCTGGCATCCGGGTCTCGAGGCCTTCCACCTCGGACCTCTGGCAGTGCGCTGGTACTCATTGTGCTGGCTGATAGGTCTGCTGTTGGCCTACTTCGCTGTGAGAACGCTCTACAGACAACAGAAGATCAGCGAGGAGAAGTTCGAACCGCTATTCGTCTATTGCTTCCTGGGCATCCTGATTGGTGCCCGCCTGGGCCATTGCATCTTCTATCAGCCCGACTACTACCTGACGTCGGTGAAGGGCTTTGTAGAGATGCTGCTGCCCATCCACTTCATGTACGACGGCAGTTGGAAACTGACGGGCTACGAAGGACTGGCTTCTCATGGCGGCACGCTGGGACTGATGATTGCGCTGTGGCTGTATGTGAAGCACCACAAAGTGCCCCTGTGGCAGGTGCTCGACAATATCGCCATTGCTACGGGCATCACCGCCTGCTTCATCCGCCTGGGCAACCTGATGAACAGCGAGATTATTGGTAAGGTGACCGATGTGCCCTGGGCTTTTGTGTTCGAGCGTGTAGATGCCCTACCCCGCCATCCCGGACAGCTCTACGAGGCCATTGCCTATGCCCTACTCTTCTTGTTGATGATTATCCTCTATAAGAAGATGCCACAGAAGGTAGGCACCAGCTTCTATTTCGGTCTCTGTCTGACCTATATCTTCACCTTCCGCTTCTTCATTGAATACACCAAAGAGGTGCAGGAGGCCTTCGAGAATTCCCTCCCCATCGATATGGGACAGATTCTCTCTATCCCCTTCATCATCATTGGCACGTATTGCATGGTGAAAAGCCTTACTAAGTGAGAAGCCTTACTAAGTGAGAAGTGAGAAGTGAGAAGTGAGAGGTGCTTTTAACTGAGAGTTGAGAGTTGAGAACTGAGAGGTATGATTAGACCTGCTGGTTCTGATTATAATGAGAGGTGAGTAGTACTAATAATACTTCTCACCTCTCACTTTTCACTTCTCACTTAGTAATACCTCTCAGTTCTCAGTTAAAAATACTTCTCACTTATCACTTATCACTTATCTCATTTTCCTGAGACGATTTTCTTGATTTCATTGAGTTTGTTGAGGGCCTCCAGCGGCGTCAGGTTGTTGACATCGAGGCCAAGGATCTCGTCGCGCACCTGACAGAGCACGGGGTCGTCGAGCTGGAAGAAAGATAGCTGCATGCCTTCGCGACTATGGGCAATCTCGGCCGTTGGCTTAGCTGCCGCGCCCACCTGCGCATTCTCGCTCTCCAGCTGTTTCAGGATGACGTTGGCACGCTTCACAATGCTGCGCGGCATACCAGCAATCTCGGCCACGTGGATACCGAAAGAGTGCTCGCTGCCGCCACGCTCCAGCTTACGCAGGAAGATGACCTTGCCATCCACCTCCTTCACACTGACGTTATAGTTCTTGATGCGGGAGAAGGTCTTCTCCATCTCGTTCAGCTCATGATAGTGAGTGGCAAAGAGCGTGCGTGCCTGTGCCTTGGGATGTTCGTGGAGATACTCTACGATGGCCCAAGCAATAGAGATGCCATCGTAGGTAGAGGTGCCACGACCCAACTCGTCGAACAAGACCAGCGAGCGAGGCGTGGCATTGTTCAGGATGTTGGAGGCCTCGGTCATCTCGACCATAAACGTAGATTCACCCAGCGAGATATTGTCGCTGGCACCCACACGGGTGAATATTTTGTCCACCAGACCTATTTTCGCGGCCTCTGCGGGCACAAAACAGCCCACTTGGGCCAACAGTACTATCAACGCCGTTTGACGCAACAGCGCCGATTTACCGGCCATATTCGGGCCCGTGATGATAACAATCTGCTGTCGTTCCTGATCCAGGAGTATATCGTTGGGCACATACTGTTCCTCTACGGGCAACTGTGTTTCGATCACGGGATGGCGCCCCTGACGGATGTCTATCACATCGCCATCGTCCACCACCGGACGGATGTAGCGATGCTCTTGTGCTGTTTTGGCAAAGCTGAGCAGGCAGTCTATGCGCGCCAAGATGGTGGCATTGGTCTGTACCTCTTGTATAAACGCCTGTACGGCGATAACAAGCTCATTGAAGATGCGAGCCTCGAGCGAGAGAATCTTTTCTTCGGCCCCCAGAATTTTCTCTTCGTATTCTTTCAGTTCCTGGGTGATATAGCGCTCGGCCTGAGCCAGCGTCTGCTTGCGCACCCACTCTTGCGGCACGCGATCTTTATATGTGTTTCTGACCTCGAGATAATAGCCGAACACGTTGTTATAACCAATCTTCAGCGACTGGATGCCCGTCTGTTCAGCCTCGCGGTTCTGTATCTGCAGCAAGTAGTCCTTGCCACTATAGGCGATGTGGCGCAGCTCGTCGAGTTCCTGGTTGACGCCATTACGCACCACCCCACCCTTTTGCACCAGCTGTGGCGGATCGCTGACAATCTCGCGCTCTATGCGGTCGCGAATATCGCGGCACTCGTTCATGCGCTCACCCAACTGACGAATCACTTGGTTGTCGGCCTGCAGACAAGCCTGCTTGATAGGCTCCACAGCCTGTAGCGCGCGCTTCAGCTGTACCATCTCACGCGGTGTGACACGTCCTACGGCCACCTTCGAGATGATACGCTCCAGGTCGCCCACCTGTTGCAACTGTTCGTCGATCAGGTCACGGAAGTACGGCTCGCGGAAGAAATAGTTCACGATGTCAAGTCGGCCCTCGATGGCTGCCTTCTCCTTGAGGGGGAACACCAGCCAGCGGCGCAACATACGTCCACCCATGGGCGACACGGTGCGGTCTATCACGTCGAGCAGCGAGCGTCCGCCCTCCTGCATGGTCTGTATGAGTTCCAGCGAACGGATGGTGAACTTATCCAGTCGTACGTATTTATCCTCTTCGATGCGCGATATCTGCGTGATATGACCAATCTGCGTGTGCTGTGTCTGTTCCAGGTATTGCAGAATGGCGCCAGCAGCCACCACGCCACTGTGCAGATGATCCACGCCAAATCCCTTGAGCGACTTCACCTTGAAGTGCTTCAGGAGCTTCTGCATGGCAAACTGTTCGGTGAACACCCACTCGTCCATCTCGAACGTCACGTAGCGCACACCAAAGTAGCGCTCGAAGTCCTGACGGTGGTCGCGGTCGTATAGCACCTCCTTAGGTTGTATGCTAGCCATCAGCTTCTCCACATAGTCGTAGGTGCCCTCTCCCGTCAGGTATTCGCCCGTAGAGATATCGAGGAAAGCCACGCCACAGGCCGACTTGCCGAAATGTACAGCACAGAGGAAGTTGTTCTCCTTGTAGTTCAGCACATTGTCGCTCATAGCCACACCAGGCGTCACCAGCTCGGTGATGCCGCGCTTTACCAGTTTCTTTGTGAGTTTTGGATCCTCCAGCTGGTCGCAGATAGCCACGCGCTTGCCGGCACGAATCAGCTTAGGAAGATACGTATCGAGTGCATGATGAGGAAAACCAGCCATCTCGTCGCCCTTTCCACTATTACCATTATTGCGTCGGGTCAGTGTGATGCCCAATATCTGTGAGGCCTCCACAGCATCGTCGCAATAAGTCTCGTAGAAGTCGCCACACCTAAAGAGCAGCAGCGCCTCGGGGTGCTGTGCTTTCAGGTCGAAGAACTGTTTCATCATCGGGGTCAGTTCCCCGTCTTTCTTTGCCATTCTTTTACTTTTATTATCGCAAAGCTATGCTTTTAGAATAGTAAAGTGCCACTATTCCACCTGTAAAGCTATGCTTTTCTCGTTGCAAAGTTACGTTTTTTTTCTGTAATAACAAAAAAAGCGAGGCAAAACCCATAGGTTCTTGCCTCGCCGATATAGGTATTATCAACGAATTACTTCACGAAGCACTTCTTGCCGTTGATGATGTACAGACCCTTCTGTACGCTCTTCACGCGCTGACCAGCGAGGTTGTATATTACCTTCTTAGCACCTTCGTTCTTCATGTTGTTGATGCCAGAGGTAGCACCATTGATGCTAACGATGTAGCTGTCTTTCAACTCAGGAGTAGTAACATTATCCTTTACATACTTCTGGAGTGAACCCTGAATAACTACCTCATCACCATCCTTGAGGGCTGTAATGTCGTCTTCACCGAAGTTTTTATTGTTAAAGAACTTACAACGGTAAACTGTCAGAGTGTTAGAACCATTCTTCTCAGCAGCAATGGTGAAAGTGGTATTTCCAAAGAGAGAATTATCTTCAGTTTTACGATCGAAGGTAGGATCACCACCCACAACGAAGCCCTTCACCTGATAAGCCGCAGTCGTTGCATTATCATCAAGAGCATTGATGAGCTCCAATGCCTGTGCAACACCAATGAGCTCTACTTTTTGCTCTGTATCACCATTGACAGATACAACATATCCACTTGTAATCTCAGGGATAATCTCAACAGGATTAACGTCGGTCTTCTCATACTTCAGCAGATTACCGAACAACACAACAGTATCACCCTTCTTAAACAGACCTGTAGCAGCGTCCTTATTGCCAAGACCTTTCAAGTTGTAAGCCTTCAGAACGGCTGTACCTTCAGCTGTATCAGCAATGGTAAAGGTTGCACTGCTATAGTTGATCTCAACTTCAGAAGTAGCAATACCCTTCACATAGTAAGTGAAATCAGTTGACTTACCAGTTTCAAGACCATTGATAATCTCCAAAGCACGAGCTACGGTAATAGCTGTCTCTGCTGTCTGACCCTCTGTGGGAACTTCAGGAATTATAGCATCGTCGTTGACAGCAATTGACTTAATACGCCAGTGACCAGCACCTTCAGGACGTGTGAACACAACCTCTGAAGAATCACCAGTCCAGTAACCGCCAGCTACATTATAAGTACCTACGTTTACAACATCTTTACTTTCAGGCTTGTTGATACCATCATAAACAATGACAATCTTCTTGATAGTGCCTTCCTTAGCGGCAATCGTCATAGTTCCTTTAGCATACAAGCGAATACCAGCACCAGTATCATAGTATTTACCGTTATTACCACCACCACCAAAGGTCACGGTAAAGTCGCTACCATCGAATGGTTCAGTATAGGGTTTACTATTCTCAAGTCCTAATTCAGAAAACACGATTTTGCCAGCATTTGCATTCATGCCAACCATAGCCAACATGGCTACCAAAAACAAGCGTAATGTTTTAATCATAATCTTTCGTATCGTTTAAAGTTAATATAAAATGAATCTGTATGCAAAAGTAACTTTTTTATTTTAAACAACAAGGTTTTTGAGTATTAATTTTATTAAATAATGTGATTTGAAGGTATTTTTTTGGAGAAAAGAATAATTCTCAGTAACTTTGCACTCTTGAAAACATAAGAAAATAAAAGCAAAACAAAGATATGGAATACAATTTCAGAGACATTGAGAAAAAATGGCAAAAGCGCTGGGTGGACAATGGCACCTATCGCGTAGTGGAAGATGATAAAAAGAAGAAATTCTACGTTCTGAACATGTTCCCCTACCCCAGCGGCGCCGGACTTCACGTGGGTCACCCCCTCGGCTACATTGCTAGCGACATCTATGCACGCTACAAGCGCCTGAAGGGTTTCAACGTGCTGAACCCCATGGGATACGATGCCTACGGACTGCCCGCAGAGCAGTATGCCATCCAGACGGGCCAGCACCCTGCCATCACCACCGAACAGAACATCAACCGCTATCGCGAGCAGTTGGATAAGATTGGCTTCTCGTTCGACTGGAGTCGCGAGGTACGCACCTGTGACCCAGGCTATTACCACTGGACACAATGGGCCTTCCAGCGTATGTTCCGTTCTTACTACAGCATTTCCAGCCAGAAGGCACAGCCCATCATCAAGCTCATTGAGCACTTCGAGCTGATGGGTTCTAAGGACTGTGGCGCTCAGGGCAGCGAGGAGCTGCACTTCACGGCTGCCGAATGGGCCGCATTCTCTGAGAAGAAGAAGCAGGAAGTGCTGATGAACTATCGTATTGCCTATCTGGCCGAGACCATGGTGAACTGGTGCCCCGCACTGGGTACCGTGCTGGCCAACGACGAAGTCATCAACGGTGTCTCTGAACGTGGTGGCTATCCCGTAGAACAAAAGAAGATGCGCCAGTGGTGTCTGCGCGTATCGGCCTATGCACAGCGCCTGCTCGACGGACTGGACACCATCGACTGGACCGACTCGCTGAAAGAGGCTCAGCGCAACTGGATTGGTCGTAGCGAGGGTACCGAGGTTGAATTCAACGTGGCCGACAGCGACAAGCACTTCACCATCTTCACCACCCGTGCCGACACCATGTTTGGTGTGACCTTCATGGTACTGGCTCCTGAGAGCGACCTGGTAAAAGAACTGACCACCGCCGACCAGCAGGCTGCCGTCGATGAGTATCTGGCCTATGTGAAGAAGCGCACAGAGCGCGAGCGTCAGATGGACCACAGCGTAACTGGTGTGTTCTCAGGCTCATACGCCATCAACCCATTTACCGGCGACAAGATTCCTGTATGGATCTCTGAATACGTGCTGGCTGGCTACGGCACTGGCGCCATCATGGCTGTGCCTGCCCACGACTCTCGTGACTATGCCTTTGCCAAGCACTTCAACCTGCCCATCATCCCCGTCATCGAGGGTGCCGACGTCAGCGAGGAGAGCTTCGATGCCAAGGATGGTATCATGTGCAACTCTGCCAGCGATAAGTTCTCGCTCAACGGTCTGACCGTGAAGGAGGCCATCGCTGCCACTAAGAAATACGTCACCGAGCAAGGCTTGGGCCGCGTGAAGGTGAACTACCGTCTGCGCGACGCTATCTTCTCGCGTCAGCGCTACTGGGGCGAGCCATTCCCCGTTTACTACAAGGACGACATGCCCTATATGATTCCAAAGGAGTGTCTGCCCCTGGAACTGCCCGAGATCGATGAGTATAAGCCCACCGAGACCGGCGAACCCCCATTGGGTCGCGCCAAGAAATGGGCTTGGGATACCAAGACCAACAGCGTGGTCAACGTGGCCGACATCGACAATGAGACCGTGTTCCCCTTGGAGCTGAACACCATGCCAGGCTTTGCAGGCTCTTCAGCCTACTACCTGCGCTACATGGACCCCCACAACGACCAGGCTCTGACCGATAAGGAAAAGAACGAATACTGGCGCAATGTGGACCTCTATGTGGGCGGTAGCGAGCACGCCACTGGTCACCTGATCTACTCACGCTTCTGGGATAAGTTCCTCTACGACTCAGGCTACACCTGCGAGGACGAGCCCTTCAAGAAGCTGGTGAACCAGGGTATGATTCAGGGCCGCTCTAACTTCGTTTATCGTATTGAGGACGAGGGTGCCGACAAGGGTAAGTTCGTGAGCCTGAACCTGCGCAAGAACTACCAAGAGACCACACCTATCCACGTGGATGTGAACATCGTTTCGGCCGACGTGCTCGACATCGAGGCCTTCAAGGCTTGGCGTCCTGAGTACAACAACGCCGAGTTTATCCTCGAGGATGGCAAATATATCTGCGGCTGGGCTGTGGAGAAGATGTCTAAGTCTATGTACAACGTGGTGAACCCCGACATGATTGTAGAGAAGTATGGTGCTGACACCCTGCGCCTCTACGAGATGTTCCTCGGTCCTGTAGAGCAGTCAAAGCCTTGGGATACCAACGGTATCGATGGCTGCCACCGCTTCCTAAAGAAGTTCTGGAACCTCTGCAGCTCTGCATGCTGCGATGGCACCGCAACAGACGCAACACCCGAGAACCTGAAGAGCGTGCACAAGCTCATCAAGAAGGTGTCGCAGGACATCGAGCAGTTCTCATACAACACGTCGATCTCGGCCTTCATGATCTGCACCAACGAGCTGTCACAGCAGAAGTGCAAGAACAAGGAGCTGATCAAGACACTCGTCATCCTCATTGCACCCTTCGCACCCCACATGGCCGAAGAGCTCTGGGAGATGCTGGGCGAGCAGGGTAGTGTGTGCGATGCACAGTGGCCCGAGTACAACGAGCAGTACCTGGTGGAGAGCAGCGTGAAGATGGGTGTAGCCTTCAATGGTAAGACCCGCTTCGAGATTGAGCTGGCTGCCGATGCCGACAATGCTGCCATCGAAGCACTGGTACGCGGCGACGAGCGCACGGCCAAGTACGTGGAAGACAAGCAGATAGTAAAGGTTATCATCGTCCCTAAGCGTATGGTGAATATCGTTATCAAATAAATGACTATCAATCACAAAATCATCATGAAAGAGGTCCAGGATTATGTTGTCATAACCCTTGGCCTCTTTTTGTATGCCTTCGGTTTCACCTTTTTCCTCATGCCCTATGAGATTGTGACTGGAGGCGTGTCGGGTATTGCTGCTATTGTGGAGTATGCCAGCGGCTTCCCTAACCAGTACACCTATTTCCTCATCAACCTGGCGCTGCTGGTCATCGCACTGAAGATCCTGGGACTGAAGTTCCTGATGAAGACCATCTATGCCATCATCGTGCTGACGTTCCTGTTGGGACTGATGAAAGAGCTGGTGCCGCGCGATGAGTCGGGCGAGATGGTGAAGATACTGGGCGAGGGCCAGAACTTCATGTCGCTCATCATCGGCTGTATGATGACAGGTTCAGCGCTGGGCATCGTCTTTCTAAACAACGGCTCCACGGGTGGTTCCGACATCATCGCAGCCTCTGTGAACAAGTACTACAACATGTCGCTGGGCACGGTGCTGTTCATCCTCGACTTCATGATTGTAGGCTCCTGTCTGTTCATCCCGCAGTTTGGCGACATGCTCGACCGCACTCACATGGTGGTGTTCGGCTTCTGCACCATGCTGATAGAGAACTTCATGCTCGACTATATCTACAACCGCCGCCGCTCGTCGGTGCAGTTCCTCATCTTCTCTGAGAAGTGGCAGGAGATAGCCAACGCCATCGGCACCCGCATGGACCACGGTGTCACCATCCTCGACGGTCACGGCTGGTATTCGGGTAAGGAGCGCAAGGTGCTTTGTATTCTGGCCAAGAAGAACGAGAGCACCGACATGTTCCGACTCATCAAGATGATCGATCCCCATGCCTTCGTGTCGCAGAGTGCCGTCATCGGCGTCTTTGGCGAAGGTTTCGATGCCATCAAAGTGAAGACACCCAATAATACCAACATTGACCCCACGGCGCCCAAGACGCCCAAACTGAAGACCACATGAAGATAGTTTTTGCTACCAACAATGAGCATAAGCTCAGCGAGATACGCCAGATACTGGGCGATAGGGTAGAGGTGCTCTCCCTGAAAGACATAGGCTGCGACGTGGATATCCCGGAGACGGGCACCACGCTCGAGGCTAACGCCCTGCAAAAGGCACGCTACGTCTATGACCACTATCACCTCAGCTGTTTTGCCGACGACACCGGTCTTGAGGTAGAAGCTCTCGGTGGTGCACCAGGCGTCTATAGCGCCCGCTACGCCGCCACCAAGAATCCTGCGGCAGAAAGCCACGACAGCGAGGCCAACATGACCCAGCTGCTCCAGGATTTAGCAGAAAATAACAATCGTAAGGCACGATTCCGCACCGTCATTGCGTTAATACTAAAAAAGGATGTCTGTCCCTGTGGTTGCACCAGCATCAAACAGGAGTACCAGTTCGAGGGCATCGTCGATGGCGAGATCACCCGCGAGCGGAGTGGGGCAGAGGGCTTTGGCTACGATCCCATCTTCCGTCCCGAAGGCTACGACCAGACCTTTGCCGAGTTGGGCATGGATGTCAAAAACACCATCAGCCATCGTGCCCATGCCACTCAGAAGTTGGCCGACTTCCTGCAAAAGGTA
This sequence comes from Xylanibacter brevis P6B11, assembly GCF_000621825.1. Taxonomy (NCBI): domain Bacteria; kingdom Pseudomonadati; phylum Bacteroidota; class Bacteroidia; order Bacteroidales; family Prevotellaceae; genus Xylanibacter; species Xylanibacter brevis. The sequence goes on along the minus strand of NZ_KK211352.1, from coordinate 430,486 downwards.
TAAGATGAGAAGAATCGTTGTTCTATTACTACTCGCCGTATGTGCTCTCGTGTCACTGCAGGCACAGGTAGGTTCGTGGCAGGCATACATGTCGTACCACGAGCCCCAGCAAATTGTGAAAGGTGGCAACAACCTCTATGTGCTGGCGTCCAACAGCTTGTATCAGTACAACCTCAACGACCAGAGCATCACCACCTACGACAAGATCACAGGTCTCAGCGATACCTATATCACACATATTGCCTGGAACAACGACGCCCGTAAGCTCATCATCATCTATCAGAACTCCAACATAGACCTGCTAGATGCCAATGGTAACATCACCAATATAGCAGCACTCTACAAGAAGTCTATGACCGACGATAAGACCATCGACAGCCTGACCATCGATGGCATCTACGCCTACCTGTATGCCCGCTTTGCCATTATCAAAGTCAACATGCAGCGTGGGGAAATCAGCGACACCTATCGTCCCAACCATCCGCAGTATCCCACCTCGCTGCCCGTTCTTAAGACCGACGACTACGACACCTACCTGCCCGTGGTCAAGACCCTGCAACCAGGTGGTCCTAAGTACAACTACTTCTACAACATGCAGTTCGTAGGCAATCGCCTCTACACCGTGGGTGGCTATTACCTGGCAGGCTCCATGGACCTGCAGCGCCCAGGAACTGTTCAGCAGTTTGATGGTGATGAATGGAAGATTTACGAAGATGAACTTCAAAACAAGACGGGCTTTTCATATCTGAACAACAACTGCGTTGCGGTAGATCCTACCGACCACAACCATGTCTTTGCTAGCGGACGCTGCGGACTTTACGAGTTCCAAGAAGGACAACTCGTGAACTATTACACCCAGGACAACAGTCCATTGCACAACGCTTTCAGTAATGGAAAGACACTGGGCAACAACTACAACATAGTGGACGGACTGCAGTTCGACGACCGAGGCAATCTCTGGGTACTAAACAGTCATGCAAAAGGTGTCAACCTGCTGCTCCTAAAAGCCGACGGACAGTGGGAAGACCACTATCAGACGTTGCTGAACAACTATAAAAATGTGGGGTATAACTCGTTACGCCATGCCATGATAGACAGTCGAGGCTATCTGTGGTTTGCCAACGTCAACTGGGTAGACCCAGTCGTCTTCTGCTACGACATCTGGATGGATGTGCTGAAACCCTATTATTCATACACCGTCAACAACGAAAACTATTTCACCAATCAGGATGGCGTCAGCTATAATGTGAGCCATATCAACGCCATCTGCGAGGACCACGATCACAACATCTGGTTGGGCACATCCAGAGGCCTCTTCATGATCGACGCCAACGAAGTAGGACAGTCGTCGGTCACTTTCCAGCAAATCAAAGTGCCACGCAACGACGGCAGCAACTTTGCCGACTACCTGATGAATGGTGTCAGCATCAGCTGTATGGTTATTGATGGCGGCAACCGCAAATGGATTGGTACCGATGGCAATGGTGTCTATCTGATCAGTGCCGACAATATGGAGCAGATACATCACTTCACCACCGAGAATAGTCCTTTGCTCAGCAATAATATCGAGTCGATAGCCATCGACCCCAACAGCGGCAAGGTGTTTTTTGGCACCGACAACGGCCTCTGTTCTTATATGAGCGATGCCACCCAACCAGCCGAAGAGATGGAGAAAGACGATGTCTATGCCTATCCCAACCCCGTAGAACCCGGCTACACGGGTCTTATAACGGTTGTAGGCCTGTCTTTCGATGCCGACGTAAAGATACTCAGCCCCAGCGGTAAACTCGTCTCACAGGGCCGCTCTAACGGTGGCACCTATACCTGGGACGGCTGCGACCTTCATGGCAACCGTGTGGCCAGCGGCGTCTATATGATTGCTACTGCCACCAGCGATGGCAAGGCCGGCGTAGTGGCTAAAGTGGCGGTGGTGAGGTAGTTCATAATTCATAATTCATAAAGCATAATTCACAATTGAGGGGTGAGAGAACATTATTGAATTTTTCTGTAGCCTACTTCGTTTGGCTGCTGATGGTATGGCTGGTGTTCGGCTATACCCCGACCAATGATGGGGAAGGGTATCTGGAACTGGCACGGGTATGTTTGGCTGAAGGACAGCCTTATCCAACTATCTCACTGATGCACTATGATGAACTGCCGTTCATCTGGAACATCGGCATCATCAACCTTACCGCCCTTTCACTCCTGCTCAGCAATTCAATCATTCCATTGCTGCTACTGATGTGCTTGATGAAAGCGGGAACAGCCTGGCTTGTTGGACAAGTGAGCTGCCACCTGTTCAATCACAAGACAGCCGTTATCGCCATCCTGCTATACATTCTCTATCCCAACAACTGGGGACAAAGCACGATGATCAGCAGTGAGATACCATCCGACTTCTTCTCCCTGCTAGCTGTTTTCCTGTTCATCAAAGCAGTTTTCTCCAACATTTCTTCTTGGAAAGAAAACAAGAAACTCCTCATCCTCTCAGGTCTTGTCCTGGCTTTTGGCAATTGGTTTCGCCCCACAGCAACTATCATGGTACTGGCGTTGGCCGTCTATGCCCTTGCAAGACTGAAGAAAGAATCCTGGCGCCCCTTCCTGCTGATGGTTGGCGGTTATATCAGTTTCATCATTGTGGTGGGCAGCAGCACCTATATGCGCACCGGACATTTCGTCTATCAGGCCCGTTCATTGTGGTTTTCCATGGTCGATGAGTGCTATGACGGTGCCGAGGTAGCTCCCCATTGGGGACAGCCTATCTGGCCGGAAGGCTATCCACGCTATATCGAAAACCACCAGCAACTGGACTGCTTTGAGTGCGAACGCATCTGGCAAGAGCGCAGCATGGACTGGCTAAAGAACCACAAGGTGGAATACTTGAAGAAGATTCCCGGTCGCATCTACTATATGTACCAGAGCGACTACGACAATCTGCCTGCTTTCCTCGGTCATAAAGAACATGCCGAAGACAACTATATCACACTGCCGTTCCGCCATTTGCTCAGCGAAGCCTCTACACTCAGCTTTGCCCAATGGATGGCGTTGTTCACGATGATTTTTTATGGACTGCTGTTGCTGATGGCTGCAATGGGCATCATCCGCCTGACTCTTCAAGGCAAATTTCAGAAACTGGCACTACCTCTGTTCATCATCGTTGGCGGAACCCTGATTCTCACCCTTGTGATGCATGGCGAGACCCGCTTCAAATCGCCTTTCATGCCTTGGATATTCATCATGGCCGCAACATTCTTAGCCATGAAAAACTGGAAGAACAAGGCATTCACTCAACTATTTGGAAAGAAAACAAACCTCTCCGTCCTGCTTCTGCTTCTTTCTTCCAGTGTTCAAGCCGAAGATATACACAGCAAAATCAGTCAGTTAGGTCTTCCCGTTCTCTCCATCACCACCGTCAACGGCGAGGAACCCACCTGCGACTATGCCTTCGCTCCGGAAGGGGCTTTTGGTATTACAACAACTAATAATACCAAAGTGCCGGGCCGCTGTGTGCTCACCCTGTTGGGCGACACCCTCTTCGACAGTGGCGAATACCTGAAAGACCAGAGCGGCATGACCCTCAAGATACGTGGTAATACCAGTGCCTACTATTCCATAAAAAAACCCTTCAAACTGAAACTCGAAAAGAAGAACGACCTGCTGGCTCGGGGCGACTCCTGCTATTACGACAAAAACTGGGTGCTACTCACCGAAGGCGATGTGCTCTACACCCTTCTTGGCCGTAAGGTCAACGAACTGATAGGTATGCCGTGGACCCCCGCTGCCGAGTATGTAAACCTCATTATCAACAACGACTATCGCGGTATCTATCTGCTTATTGAACAGGTGAAGCGTAATGCCGACTGCCGTATCAATATAGACAAGAAAAGCGGTTATCTCATCGAGCGCGATGCCTACTGGTGGAACGAAGACCTGTATTTTAAAACTGAAAAACAAGGCAAGCAGTTTACCTTTAAATATCCGGAACCCGAAGACATTACGCCCGAACAGCTGGCCTATATCACCGACTATCTGAACAACTTCGAAACCGCCATCGACGAAGGGCGCTATGATGAATACATCGACCTCCGCTCATGGGCTGCCTGGCTGCTTGGCCACGATATCTTGGGCACCTACGATAGTGGTGGTGCCAACCTCTACCTTACCAAACACGACGATACACCACAGAGCCGTCTGCAGATGACCACCCTGTGGGATTTCGGATCTATTATGCGGAATGTGGAAAAGTGGCCGCGCATACACGACGACGCGTTCTTTTACTATACCTGTCTCTTCAATAGTGAGAACAAATCCTTCAATGACACTTATATAGCACTCTATGATGAATTGGCACCCACTATTTTCAGCCGTCTGAGCGCTTTTCTCAACGAGTTTGAACAATCTACCACCGCTGCGGCCATTCAACGCTCACGGCCCTACGAATACGCCCGTTGGGGCGATTACGACAACACCTCAGTGGCCCAGAACATTGAAGAGATGCAGCAATGGCTCGTTCAGCGCCAGCAATGGCTCAGTGAATCGATAAAAAACATACCCACCTCAGCTTCCGGAATAAGCAACTTATCGCAACCACCTGCTATCTATCAACAGCCCATCAACCTACTGGGACAACCCATAGACCCACGTTACTATCGCGGCATTATCATTCAGAATGGGAAAAAGGTGATGCGATGACCATAGCTGACATCTTAATAAATAACCGTTATGACCGAAAACGTAACCCATCGCGACTCGAACATGGAGCTCTATCGCATCCTGGCAATGGTCTTCGTAATGCTGTTTCACGCCAGTGGCGAGATAGACCTACTAAATAAAAACGTTTACGTATCGCCTATCGAATCGATAGGCATCACTTGGTTTACAGCGGCAACGTTCACCTGTGTCAACATGTTTGTACTGCTGTCAGGCTGGTATGGCATCAAGGCACGGTTCGAAAAGTTATTGTCGTTTCTGTTTCAGGTGCTGTTTTTCTCCTTTCTGGTTTATTTCACCACCTGTGCCCTGTTCGATGAGGTAGTGTTCAAGTGGTCTTACATAGCCCGTATTGTCACCACCGACATGTACTGGTTCGTTCCTGTCTATCTCCTGCTCTACATTGTCTCTCCGGCACTCAACACGTTCATCACACAGAGCACCCGACGGCAGTATCAACTCATACTGGGCGGCATGCTGCTCATGCAGTGCATCTTCGGCTGGCTTAACACGCAGGATGAGGGCTATAAGGATGGACGTTCGCCCATCTCTTTCATCATTCTCTATCTGTTGGGAGGCTATCTGAGGCGATTCCCCGATAACCTGTTGAACCGCCTGTCGCGAACAAAACTGCTGCTGTGCTACATCCTTTTGGTCAGTGTCAATATGGTCATAGCCAAGATGGCGAATATATTTAACAGTGAGTATCTTATTGAAGTGGCTTGGCGCTATGCCTCACCCTTAGTTATCGTCGCAGCCGCCTGCATGCTACTCGTGTTCACAAAGACCAAGATGGGCTATAACAGGACCATCAACTGGATAGCTGCATCATGTTTCGCCGTATTCCTCGTTCATTGTTTCCCAACATTCTACGAAACCATCTTCAGTCCCACTATCGTCATGATTTGGGAAGAACTGCCCGTATGGACTGCCGTTCCAGCCATTCTACTATTCCTCACGGTGATATTTTTTGCCAGCATCGTAATAGACCAAGGAAGAATATGGCTATATGACAAGTTTTTTAAGGAACTATACAATTAAGAAAAGATAGAAAAAATGCCGGAGTGATTAGCTCAGCTCCAGCATTCGTTCAATAGGCTTCACAGCATCCTTGGCAATGGCGGGATCAATATCTATCTGTGGCCACTCATACTTCAGCGTGTTGTAGATCTTCAGCAGGGTGTTCATCTTCATATACTGACACTCGTTGCACGAGCATTCCAGTCCGCTCTCGGTAATCTCTGGTGGCACAGGTATGAACTCCTTATCCGGACACATGCGCTGCAGCTCGTGCAGAATACCGGCCTCTGTGGCCACGATAAACTGCTTAGCCTTACTATTGCCCGCATACTTCAGCATGTCGGCTGTAGAACCCTTCACGTCGGCCAGAGCCAGCACCGGACCCTTACACTCCAGGTGAGCCATCACAATGGCATCGGGATATTGCGCCTTCAACTTCACGATGGCTGCAGGCGAGAAGCGCTCGTGCACATGGCAACCGCCATTCCACAGCAACATCTTTCTGCCCGTCACCTCGTTGATATAGTTACCCAGGTTATAGTCAGGACCGAAGATGATCTTCGCATCCTTAGGCAACTGATCCACCACCTTCTTCGCATTACCGCTGGTCACCACCACATCGGTCAGAGCCTTCACGGCAGCCGTGGTGTTCACATAGCTCACCACCTGATAGCCCGGATGCTCCTCCTTATATTTCTTCAGGTCGTCCGCCTTACAACTGTCGGCCAGCGAACAACCAGCATTCAGGTCCGGACACAGCACAATCTTCTCGGGCGACAACAGCTTGCAGGTCTCTGCCATGAAGTGCACGCCACACATCACCATCATCTTGGCGTCGGTCTCGGCAGCCTTACGTGCCAGTGCCAGCGAGTCGCCAACAAAGTCGGCCACATCTTGTATGTCGCCAACGGTGTAATAGTGTGCCAATATCACGGCGTTCTTCTCTTTGCAAAGACGACGAATCTCTTTCTTCAAATCAGTTCCCTCAGCCACCGCTTCATCAATGAAGCCTTGCTCTGTCCACTCCTTTTTCAACATCTTATATTTATATTCTTCTTTTTATTTTTTCTTTTAAAATAGAAATGAGTAGTATAATATCCCGTTGATAAGTTGGTAAATAATAGCCACTTTACTTGCTCATTTCGTTTTCCCCACGGAATACACGGTTATTCACACCCACTGTTTGTTGTTTCTGTTTGAGAATGAACACTATAGATGTTTTATCCACAATTCCGTAATTCGGTGCAAAATTAATAAGTTTATATCTTTTTCACAAGAAAAACTGTGGAAAAGTGAAGTAAAAGCCCTGAATAAGGGTGTTGATATCCACCCCTCTCTAATGCCCATTGTATAATCCACAACTTATTCCAAAGTTATTCTATAGTTATTAACAGGGTTATCCACCAGCTTATCCACACCCTTTTTCTCATTAAAAAATCACCTCTCAGTTCTCAGCTCTCATCTCTCAGTTAAAACCACTTCTTACTTCTCACCTCTCACTTCTCACTTAAAAAACCACTTCTCACCTCTCACTTCTCACTTAAAATACTTATCTTTGCAGACGAAATGAGAAAGTTACGTACTATAGAGATGAAGCGCCTCTCGGTCGAGGAGTTTCACGAAGCCGAGAAGTTGCCACTGGTTGTGGTCATGGATGATGTGCGCTCGATGCACAATGTAGGTTCGGTATTCCGCACCTGCGATGCCTTTCGTGCCGAGGCTGTCTATCTTTGTGGCATCACGGGTTGTCCGCCACATGCCGAGATCCACAAGACAGCGCTCGGAGCCGAAGACAGTGTAGAGTGGCGCTATTTCCCCACGGCGCTCGAAGCCGTTCGCGAGTTGCAGAGTAGGGGAGTGGTGGTGCTCAGCATCGAGCAGTGTGAGGGCAGCACCATGCTGAATCATTTCACGCCCGATCCCACCAAGCGCTATGCCATTGTGATGGGCAACGAGGTGAAGGGCGTCCATCAGGAAGTGATAGATGCCAGCGATGGCTGTTTGGAGATACCCCAGTTGGGCACCAAACACTCCATGAATGTCTCAGTGACGGCGGGAATCGTTATTTATCAGTTTGCTGAACCTTATTTAAAATAGCATCCACCTTCCCTACGATCATCTCGGGGGTGATGCCAGTCATGCAGTGATAGTCGCCAAAGATGCAAGGCTTTTGGCCATACACGCTGCATGGGCGGCAGTCCAGGTTCAGTTGCACACAGTTTTCCTCTTTCTGTTTGTAGCCCATAAAGCCGGCCATGGGGTGTGTGGCACCCCATACGCTGACCACGGGTGTGTTGGTCAGTGATGCCAGATGCATATTGGCAGAGTCCATCGATACCATCACATCCAGATGGCTCATCAGTATCAGTTCCTGATGCATGTTTTCCAGATGCCAGCCCACGAACACGCATTGTGGCATCTCCTTCACCCATTTCTTAAAGTAGCGGTCTTCCTCCTTGCCGCGTCCAAAGAGGAAGATGCGGCACTTAGGATATTTCTCTGTCAGCCGTTTCACCACTAGTTCCATCTTCTCTGGTGGATAGATCTTGCCCTGATGGGCAGCAAAGGGTGCAATGCCTATCCACTGTTCCCAATAGCATTTTGGTCCGATGGCCTTTGGCAGCATGTTCAGGTTGCCCCCCTCTGCGGGGAACACCGAGTTGAAGGTCAGTTCCTTGATGGGGAATCCCAGCTTCTCAAACACCTCCATATAGTTAGTCTGCTGTGCAGGCAGTGGTCGGCGCTGCTTGTTGTGGGGCTTCACCAGTCGGCGGCGGTCCTTGCGGTGCTTGTCGATGTGTTGCACCTTGAAGTGGCCCATCAAGAAGCGCAGTCTGAGGTAGTTAGAGCGCAGCACCGAGTGAAGGTCGGCCACGTGTGTGAACTGCTTTGCCACCAGTCGGCGGTATAGCGAGTTCAGTCCCTTCATGCCGTTGTATTCGCCTTTGATGTCGGCCGCCATGAAGTTCACGTTGGGCGCCAGGTCTTCAAAGAAGCTGCGTGCAAATGGCTTACTCAGCACCGTTATTCTCAGTTCAGGATACTGCATGGCCAGCGAATAGACCACGGGCACCATCATGGCTACGTCGCCTAACGCTGAGAATCGGATGATGAGTAAGTGTTGCTTCATTTGTTGTTGTTATACAGCACGGGGTTGGTGCTGGGGTCGTTGTACATCTTCATCTGTCGGTACACCTTCATATATTTGCGTCCGGCCTCGATGTCCTCCAGCAGCTGGTCGATGGCAGTCGAGAGATCCACCTGTTGTTCCAACAGCACGTTCAGTTTGGCCTGACAGCGCTGGCGGTGTTCTTCGTCGGCATCCTCGCGTTCCACCTGTTCCTCCATGTGGTATATCTTCAGTGCAAGTATCGACAGACGGTCCACGGCCCAAGCAGGGCTCTCGGTGTTCAGTCGGGCGTCTGGCAGGGGCTTCACGTCGCTGTAGATGTGACGGAAGTAAGAGTCGATGTTCTCCACCAGGTCAGTACGGTCTTGGTTTGAGTGGTCTATACGGCGCTTCAGCGACAGAGCCTCGTTGGGGTCAATGTGTGGGTCGCGTATGATGTCCTCATAGTGCCACTGCACGGTGTCTATCCAGCATTTCAGATAGAGGTTGTACTCTATTGACTCGCGCTCATAGGGGTTTCTCATGGGCGTGTCCACGTTGTCTGTCAAGTGATAGTCGCGTATCGCCTGTTGGAAGATCTGATTAGCTTGTTCAGTAAATGTCATCACTAACTTTTTTTTATAGTATTATTTCAAACTGCAAACTTACAAAAACTTTCTGACACTACCAATTATTTTCTTTTTTATTTTCAATTATTGCCGTGTTTCGTCAGAACTCAAAGCCCAGGTTCAGGTAGAAATAGAGCTGACGGGTGTGGTTGCTGTATCCCATGGTGGCGCCGGCCGGTCCCAGCAGTGTGCGGTAGTAGTAGGCCAGCTGTGTGCCCAGCAGTGTCTGTCGGTCCAGCAGGTCTTTCAGTTGGTGGGCCTGTTGTCCGCCGCCAATGCGCAGCATCACGTAGTGGTTGCTGCCTATGCGTTGTTGCGCCTGCAGTTGGGCGGCCACAAACTGATTGTCCACATACTCCATATTGCCTATGCCGGCAAAGGGCATCTGCTGTTCCAGATAGTGTCCGAACCACTCGCCACCGATGGTGTTGCCCAGCACCAGCGGCACGTTGGTGCCCAGCAGGATGCGTCCGTAGAGCATGGGTTGCAGGGTGAAGCGGCTGCCCATGGTGAACGAGATGCGCCAGTTGGCATTCACGTCGCTGACGCCCGGCTTGCCGTTCAGCTTGGCAAAGTTGTCGGTCAGGTAGGCATATTCAGCCTTGAAGCGAGCGCCGCGGGTGGGGAAGTACCAGTTGTCCTCGCTGTTGTAGTCCAGCTGAGCGCGGTAGCTGTAGAAGTGTTCGTTCTTCAGTGCTATCAGTGTCGATGACTCCGATCCCAGTTTGTTGCGATAGTGCATATAGTCCCATCTCACGCCCATCCTCAGGTTGAAGTGGCGCAGGTTGAGGTTGATGGGTGTCAGCTCCGCCTGGAACTGGTTGTACAGGATGTTATAGTCGCGGTCGCCCTCCGAGTAGATGTCAATATCGTTGCGATAGTAGGTGCAGCGCAGGGTGGGGCGCGTGAAGTTCAGCGGGTGGATGGTCAGTTCGCCGCGCGCCATCAGTCGTTTGCCCAGCCTCAGTGTGAGGTCGGTGTTCATGGGCGTCGAGGTCTTCATGGGTACGTCCAGTCCCAGTTGTACGGCAGCATACTCCTCCGTGTCGTATCGGGCGCCGGCATGGAAGCGACTGCGCTTGCGCTGTCCGGCCACGATGCGCAGCACCTGTCCCTCCTTGGTGGGCTCCAGCTGGCATTCAGCCGTCTGGTAGAACAGGTCCACGCGCACCGACGTGGTGATCTGCTGTTCCAGTGTGGCGTTGATGCTGTCCAGCTTGTCCAGGTGGAACTTCTGTCTGAGGAAGCGCTCGTCCTGGGGTGTCATATCCACAAACACACAACTGTCTATCTTCTGTTTCATGGTCATCACCTTCGGATTCAGTGGGTGCAGGATGGTGGGCTTGTACTTGCTGCTGATGCCGATGCGCTTTTTCAGGGCCATGATCTCGTCCCAGTGGCGCATGGCTTCATCCTCGCCGCGACGTATCAGCGTGTCGATGGCCGTGGCCGAGAAGCTGGCGGCGGTATAGCCGTCGGGATCCACGTAGAGGTAGAGGTCAGTGGCCTCCTTGTTCTCGTCAAACTTGTTCTTACAGTTCATGTTCACAATCTGGTTCACCACGCTCATCGTGCCCCACACGTCGTCATAGCCCATGGGGTGGTCGTTCACCGAGACGCCTATCACGATGTCGGCTCCCATCTCGCGGGCAATATCTACAGGGAAATTGTTGCGTAGTCCGCCGTCCACCAGCACCTTGCCGTCCAGTCTCACGGGCGAGAACACGGCCGGTATGGCCATCGAGGCACGCATGGCCTGTGGCAGTCGGCCACTGTGGAAGTCATACTCCTCGTAGTTGATAATGTTGGTAGCCACGCAGGCAAACGGTATGGGCAGGTCGCGCGAGAAGTTGAGCGAGTCGGTATATCCCACGCAGAGCTTGTTAAACAGTTCCGAGATGTTCTTGCCGGTGATCAGTCCGCCCGCCAGTTTGTTGCGCTTCGTCTTTGTGACGTTGGTCGAGATGAAATAAGTGTTCTGTTTCTTACGGTCGCTCAGACTCTGGTTTTTCAGGTTCTCGCGGTCGGTGATCACATAGCTCCAGTCCTGGTTGCGCACCAGCGAGTCCAGCGAGTGGGCGTTGTAGCCAATGGCATACAGTCCGCCCACGATGCTGCCCATCGAGGTGCCCGTGATGATGTCAACGGGTATGCCAGCCTTTTCCAGCACCTTCAGCACGCCTATATGGGCCACGCCCTTGGCGCCGCCGCCACTCAGCACCACGGCCACTTTCTTCCGTCGTGCCTGCTGTTCAGCACCGATGGTGCTTATGGTCAGTATGCAGGCAAGTAGTAATATGAATCTTTTCATCTGCGTGATGTTTTTGTTATAGTGTTTGTAGTTTGATACCCAGCGAAAGACCGATGATGTCTTTCAGCTTGACGCTGCTGTCCTGGAACATGGCACGGATGTAAAGGTCGCAGGTGCTCACCTCGTAGAACAGCGACACACGACTGTGTCTGATGCGCAGCTTCTCGGGTATGTTCATCGTGATGCGCTGTCCCAGTGCCACGTTCAGTCGGAACTTCGTCGACATAAACTCATAGTATTTGTCTGGGTAGCGGTTGGGCTGGTTCTTCCAGAACTCGTCGCCATAGACGGTGTTGATGTAGAGACTGGCTGTCAGCGGTTCCACGCTCAGCAGCTTCTGTTTGTTGAAGTCCGCGCGTGGCGTGATGCTCCAGGGGATATAGTTCTCCTTCAGCGTCATGGTCATTTTGGTGCGTGTGGACTGGTGTTTGGGTATGAATCCCACCATGAGGTCGGTCTCCCACTGTCGGCGGCTGCCGTAGTTCCAGCCCAGTCCGGCCGACAGCAATCCCATGTTGCCAGCGTTCTGAATGACAAACTGTGTGGGGATGAGTCCCGCCCAGTGTTTTCTATAGCGGCGTATGCGCATGTCGTATTTACTCTCGTGTGACTGTTGCACAAAGATGCTGTCGCCTGCGGTTATCTGCAGTGAGCATAGCAGCAGGAGGAGGCTAGTAATCAATCTGCTCTGTTTCATAACCGTCTGCTGTGAAAGTGAATATTCTGTAGTTGCGACCCTCGGCACTGTCAATGCCGTAGAACAGCAGGCCATCGTTGTAGATGTCCTTCACCTCGTTGCGATGCACGTGGCCGTAAACGCAGCATATCAACCCCGGGAAGAAGTCCAGGTAGCGCCTGAAGGCCTTGACCACGTTGTCGGGAAACTGGTCGCTGTAGGGTGGGGCATGCATGATGATGATGGTCCTGTCGAAGCGGTCTGCATCCTTCACCATTTCCTCTTCCATGAAGTTGAAGTCGGGCACGGCAGCCATGTAGTTATACTCCGTGGCGTTGGTGTTGATGCATACAAACTTGATGCGGTTGGCTATAAACGAGAAGTTCTTCTCGCCATAGATCACGTCGTAGGCCTGGTCGCCCGTGCCCAGAAAGTCGTGGTTGCCAATGAGCGTCACAAACGGGTGGTTCAGCATGCAGAGTATGTCTCTCGACCACTCAAACTCCTTGTTGGTGCCCGTGTCCGTCAGGTCGCCACAGTGCACCACGAAGTCCACGTCCGTGCGCTTGTTCAGGTCGCTAATCTCGTCGCGGAAGTCCGATTGCCACAGGTGGTTGTCGCTGATAAAAGCCACGCGCAACGGGTTCTTGTTGGCAAATGCCTCTTCTATGATAGCCATGTTCTTGGCGTTGAGGTTCTTCTCGCCCTTGATATTCACATCGTAGGGATGTGTCTGAAACACGTCATCGCAGGAAAGGTAAAGCAGGATGCTCAGTCCTATGAATAATTTTCTCATGCTTTTCGTTTTTTCTCATTATTGATTTTCCTGTTGGCAAAAATATAAATAATCCTTGAAATAATAAAAAAAACAGAACATTTTTTTCAGTTTTTCTCTATTTGTTGCCACAGCGGGTGTGGATTGTTGTCCAGCAAAAACAAGTAGCGATCCATGTAGGGACGGTTGCGGAAGCCCTGTCGCTGGCGGCCCTGTGCAGCATATTTATAAGGGTTGCGCGGCATGCGCACGTGCAGCACCTCGCAGGCACTCTGCACGATGGCCGTGAACGACATGTACTGTCCCTCGTCGTTGGTCAGCGTGTTGGTCAGGAAGGCAATGTGCAGTGCCTCCATCAGGTCCACGGTCGAACCCTTCCAGTGCAGTTGTTCGTCTTGACTGTGATTTCTCAGAATTTGTGCCACCTCTGAAGCCAGGTGGAGCCGCGCCTCGCGGCCGGTGAAGGTTTGATTCATTGTTTTAATATCATTGATTGTTATAACGGCGGCAAAAGTAGAATCTTAGAGTGCAATATATGTTCAATCGAGCCAGTAAATGTGTTAAAAACCGCAGAATTTAAAATCATTTAACTACTCCGGTTTCCGGTAGTGAGGCATCTCCACGAGGCGGGTGCCGTCGGTCAGTGCGTGTTTCATCACGCCGTTGCGCGTGCGGTAGGTGTCGGGTCGAAACACCACGTGCACGTCCACCACGTCGCGGTCGGTGCGGAAGTCCTTGGGGCGGTCGCATCCGCGACTGCTGATGCCAAGCATAAAGGTGCCGATGCCCTCCAGATGCACCTTGCGTCCGCTCTGCAGTTCGGTGGTCATGGTCTCGGCCAGTTCGCTCAGCACGGCCAGGATGTCCGAGCGCTTCACCGTGCTGTTGCACTGCATCTGTTCCGACAGTTCGCGGATGCCCACCGTCTCGGTGTGAACAGCCCGTGCAAACCACTTCTTGTAGGCCTTAGGTTTCGTGTTATCATTGTTTTGCCTGAATTTGTAAAATAGTGCCATAATCGTGTTTTTAATGGTTATAAATAGTCGTTCTCTGTATGTATGGCGATCTTGTCGCTTTAATTTTCCAGTTGCAAAGTTACGCTTTTCGCATCTAATAGTAAAACTTTAACCGGGTAGAATGGTGGGTATATAAAGCTCATAGTTTAACTCTTGCATCATTTCTAGAGTCTAGAAACGCCCTTTCTAGAGTCTAGAATGACCCTTTCTAAAGTCTACATCGACAGATTCTAGAGTCTAGAATTGATGTTTCTAGACTCTAGATCGACACCAAGAGTGGCACTCTTGCGAGTCAAAAGTGCCACTCTTGCTGCATCATAGTGGCACTCTTGCGCATCGAAACAGCCCTCATCAACAATTTAAAAACACGATATTATTTGTTCGTATCACCAATAAAGCGTAACTTTGCACACCAAATAATATAGCATTATGAACAAACTAGTTTATCATTTCACAGCCTTCCTCGTGGTAGCCATTTGGGGCACCACCTTTATATACACCAAACTACTGCTCATGGCCGGACTCACGGCAGCCCAGATTTTCACCCTGCGCTTCATCATAGCCTACGTGCTGCTGCTGGCCTATGCCATGACGCGCCGCTCGTTCCGCTGGTTTGCCGCCTCGTGGCGCGACGAGTTGCTCATGGCCCTGCTCGGTCTCAGTGGTGGCACCCTCTACTTCCTCACCGAGAACACCTCCATGGTCTATACCACCACCACCAATACCTCGCTCATCGTCTGTCTCAGTCCGCTGTTTGCCACCGGCCTCATCAGCCTGTTCTATCGCTCCCAGCGCCTGCATGGCATCCAGATAGTAGGCACGCTGATGGCCGCCCTTGGCGTCGTCGTCGTGGTGCTCAATGGCCATTTCGTGCTCCACCTCTCGCCTTTGGGCGATGCCCTCGCCCTTGGTGCCTGTCTTTGTTGGGCCTTCTATTCGCTGCTGATGATACCAGCCACCCATCACTACCGCACCCTCTTCATCACCCGTAAGGTGTTCTTCTACGGCCTCGTGTTCATGGTGCCCTATTTCATCATGCGCCCCGAAGAGGTGTGGATCTTCACCCCCCGCGTGCTCCACGTGTTCACCCCCCAGATGGTGCTCAACCTCCTGTTCCTGGGTTGTGTAGCCTCTATGATTTGCTTTATTGCATGGAACTGGGCCCTGAAGAAGCTCGGTGCCGTCGTAGCCACCAACTACGTCTATTTCAACCCCGTCACCACCGTCCTCTTTGCCTGGCTCATGCTCTCCGAGCGCATCACCCTCTACTTCCTCATCGGCACGATGCTCATCCTCACCGGCATGTTTTTTAGTAACAAGAGGTAGCTTTTCAATCCTTCTTCCACACCCTGTTTAGGTTTCTGATTTTCGACTTAGCCTTCTGTCCGCTTACCATCAGTTGGTCATAGATGAAGTCAGGGAACACCAGTGTTGACATGATGACCGAGCCATCGTCGGTAGTCACCTCAATATTCGACTGATCTACATACACGCAGAGCGTCACCTTTTCCTTGTTTGAGAAGATAGATGAGCGCATGTCGGGGATGGCGAAGTTGGGATGGAAGCCCGTGTTTCCTGTCTTGGCACCACGGTTGATGACAAGTTCCCTCGTTGCCGCCAGATATTTCACGGTGTAGGCCTGTTCCACGCTGTTAGACAGCTTTATCTCGCAGTCAGCACTCGTGTCTATCGTTACATTTACCTGATAGGCATCGAGCGATGGTTTTGTGCCATTCATACCCATAGGAAGTGCCCCAAGCAAGGATGATATAGAGGCTGTCTGCCCCTTCACCGAGTGCCAGTCATCGGCGATGCCTTCAATCTCGCTGACGATGGTGGTCTTCAGCAGTGGCTGTCCATCGTATTCCTCCAGCACCATTTCGCGAGGCAGCGTCATGCAGCAGCGCCAAGGTGACACCGGATAACCGCCATACGCCTGGTTGTTCATCCAGCCGATGCACACCGTTCTATCGCCCGTATTGCTCCAAGTCACGCTGGCATAGTCGTCCATGCCGTGGTCTTCCCAGAGGGGGTAGTTATAGTGGTCAGCTATGAAGCGTTTGCCGTTGAAATCACCCACAAAGTACATGGTGCCCGAGCCAAGGACAGGGCCGCCGCCGCTGATGTTCACCGTGAGCACCCATTTGCGTTCGCCTTTGTACTGCATGGGAAACAGGTCGGTACATTCCCATATACCATCGTTGCATTTTGGATATGCGCTGGCATTGAAGGTGCTGCAGATGCTCCATTCCCTGAGGTTGGCCGATTTCCATATCTGCGCGGTGTGCTCTCCGCCCAGCGCGAAGACGCAGTACCACATGTTGGTCACGTCGTCCCACACCACTTTGGGGTCGCGATAGTCGCCATGGGTGGTGTTTTTGATGACAGGGTTACCTTCATACTTAGTGAAAGTCATGCCCCCGTCGGTGCTGTAGGCGATACACTGCTGTTCGTGAGCACCATGCGCGGTGTACATCGCCACGATGGCATTCTCGCCAAAGCCGGCGGTATTGTTTTTGTCGAGCACGGCCGATCCTGAATAGATATAGCCCAGCTCGTCGGGTTCGAGCACCACGGGCTGTTCTTTCCAGTGAAACAGGTCGGTAGAGGTGGCGTGGCCCCACGAGATGTTACCCCAGTCGTGTCCGTAGGGGTTGTATTGGTAGTAAAGATGCCAAATGCCGTTGGCATACACCATGCCGTTGGGGTCGTTGATCCAGTTCTTTTCTGGTGTGAAGTGTATCTGTGGACGGTTTTTCTCCCTGTACCATCCGTTGTCAATGGTGGGAATGTTTTGTTCCACGTTCACTGATGATCCGCTCACGAATGCGCGCTCTTGTAGTATCACATTCGGATCTTCTGTCTTGCAGGCCACTGCGATGAGAGCCATTACTGCTATTATTATATTCATTTTCATAAGGATTTATCGTGTTTTAAGGTACTCTATTGCGTTTCTTGCCATTTTTAAAACATTTGACTGGTACTGACTATTGTGCGGATAAGCATTCTTGTCGGGCGTGCCGTCGCTATTCTTGTAAGAGAACTCACAGCCACCGTTGCCTATGCATAGCAGCGTGCCCCGACACTCGGTATTGCCCTGACGGGCTTCCCATACGTTGAGCTGACTCACCCAGTCTATCTGTGAGTCCCATACCCCCAGTGGGTAGATGCCGTAAATCTCAGTCAGTGCATCGTAGCAGCGGGGGTCCTGGTTGTTGTAGCCTGTTATCAGACTTGGCAGGTTATGGAACACAATATTATGGTCTTCAGTCCATGCCGGTCCTTTCACGGTCACATACTTAGAACGTCCGTCGGTGCGCACATCTACATCCTTATAGAGAGGATGAGAGGAGAAGTCCTCCACGAAATAGCTGCCAGGGTTTATCTGTACTGCCATGTGCCAGATGCCTCCATTCCAGCTGCCGTTGCCTATGGTCACCCGGTGATCCACACTGCGCATCATGTCTCTGTCCATGCGCCCCAGGTCGGTGATGAATGCCACGGCGTGCTGCCACAGTACCATGTTTCCACCCGCCTTATACCACTCGCGTATATAGGGCGTGGCCTGCTGAATGCTGACTGGCTGGTTCCATGCGTCGTCTTCGTTTCCGCTGTCTATGTCGCGTATATAGAAGAGCACCCGATAGTCGGCAAGATCCTCTGTCGCTTTGATGTCGGAAGCGCTGAGAAACTTGCTGTTGGGATATGTTTCGTGAAACCACAGCCATGCGCTGGCTTCATCGTCGTCGCCCATGTTCACGCACTCCTCTGGTGAGGCATACTGGCTCAGAAAAGCCACCTTTTGTTTGCCCGACTTGAAGATGGTGGTCACAGGCAGCGAGCTACCCTTTTCATTGTGTGCCGTCAGCTCAAAGGTCCACGTCTCGTTGTCGGTAATTTGATCTATCGTATATGTGGTGGCATCGCCTTTCAGTGTTTCCTGTACCATTCGGGTGCCATTGGTTCCTTTCAGCAGAATCTCGGTTGCGTCGTAGCTCGGTGTCCAGCTGACCAACAGTTCGTAGGCGTCGGTACCCTCTTGCTGTTCAACGCAGAGCTGTTGTGGTTTTGTGGCTCCCTGGCGGGTGTAGGTCTTCATGATAGCATCGCTGTAGTGGGTGCCGTCGAAGAGTCGGAACAGGTAGTCGTAACGCACATTAGTATCAAGATCCTTTTGAATGAGGGTAGTGGCGCGTGTAGTTTCATGGCAGTAGGGAATGCCGTTGCAAGTGATGGTGATGTCCATCTGCATGTTGTCAGGAAGGAGTGACCAAGTCCAAACCACCCCATTGTCCTGTTCTGTGCTACTGATGTAGCCCGTGTAGAAAGCATCAAGAGTAAGTGATGCTGGTGGAATGATGATGTCGTCGGCCGCTTTTGTGCAGCCCATCAGTGCCATACAGATCATCGCTAATGGAAAACCGAAGAACCGTTGTCGGCAGAAATAATAAATAGTTCTTTTCATAATTAATTTAGTTATTGCGTAAAAAACAAAAGAGTTGTAAAAACATTGCAAAAGTAGTTTCTGTCATTTGAACTGTTTGAAAATAACAGGTCAAATAGGAACGTGATTTTTCCAATGAACGAAATATCATAGCATATGAAACATTTTTGCTAAAATATTAGTATCTTTGCACCGTACATAAACAACACTGAGAAAAAATTACAAACCTAATCAACGTTGTGATTTGCTAGATAATTAGTATCTTTGCACTGAGCATGTGCAACTCTGTGTGTACCGCGATTCTGTCACAAGGGGGATGTCTTGTATGGTTCGGTATCTTGAATTGCATTGTTTGCTATGATGAAAATATTAAAAAACACTAAAAACTTAAATATTTAACACTAAAAATTAAATTAGTGAACATACCTTGCACTCTAAGAGGTTATTTTTGCAGCGAATTCACGTTCAGTTAAGAATATGGCAAATAAAATAATAATATCTCACGTCCGTACGCCTGAATTAGAAATTCAGTCAAACGAAGATCATTCACGTGGTGTTGCAGCAAGAGCAGTTTCTTTTGCTGAGACTTTTGGCATGGGTGATTTAGGACGAATCATGGGGCTTCTTCATGATAAAGGAAAAGAGCAATCGGAATGGCAAAAGTATATTCAGGGAGCTACGGGATATAATAAGGATTATACATATATAAAAAAGGGACCAAATCACTCTTACGTAGGAGCTGTTATAGCTCAGAAACAGTACCCTCAGATTGCACCCTTGATAGCACAGCCTATAGCAGGTCATCATCGCGGGCTTTATGATTATTGTGTTTATATTGAGGAAACAAAGTGTGATGTTCCTCAAGATGTAACCATTGATGAGCCTATTCCTTATCAGTTGCCTAAGTTTTCTAAGCTTGAACGATTTGATTTGCATCATACTGTTCGTATGCTTTTTTCTTGTTTGGTAGATGCAGATAGTCTTGACACCGAGGCTTTCATGAATCCCGAACAAGCTAGGTTGCGTGGTGGTCATGCGACGATGCCAGAGCTTTTGCGGATGATGGAAAACCATCTGCAGCAGTTGAAAACTAACGCACCAAATACTGAAGTTAATAGCATTCGTAACTATGTGCAAGAGCAATGCATCAAGGAGAGTCAAGGCAATAGTGGCTTTTATAGTCTGACGGTTCCAACAGGAGGTGGAAAAACGCTGGCATCGGTTCTATGGGCTTTACACCATGCAGCAAAAAATCATCTGCAGCGTATTATCATCGCTATACCTTATACCAGCATCATCGTGCAGACAGCTGCTACCCTGAAACGTATATTTGGCGAAGATAATGTATTGGAGCATCATTCCAATATAAATCCCGAAGAAATAAAGGATAAGATGCTGCGTGAGCGTTTGCAGTTAGCTACAGAGAACTGGGATTATCCCATCATCGTAACCACTAACGTTCAGTTCTTTGAGTCTCTGTTCAGTAATAAGCGCTCAGATTGCCGCAAGTTACACAATATTGCTAAGAGTGTTGTTATCCTAGATGAAGTTCAGACATTGCCTTTGGATTTCTATAGGCCAATTGTCGATACCCTTAATACACTCCAGCGAGTATTTGGTGCGTCTGTACTTTTCACAACTGCCAGCCAACCCATCTTGAGCGGGCGGATAGAGAGCACAAATCCTCAAGCTAGTTTTGACGCGCTATCATCTGTTCATGAGATTATTCCTGATAGTGCAAAATTACATGATAAGTTGCGACGAGTAGAGTTGCAGTTCATGGATGGGGCCAGGAGCTATGACGATATAGCAGAGGAGTTGAGCAAACATCAACAGGTTTTATGCATTGTCAATACTCGTCGCGACGCTAAGGAACTTTACGATAGATTACCAAAAGAAGGTATTTGCCTTCATTTGTCACGTATGATGTGTCCAGCACATGTTGCTGCCACCATCGAATATATAAAAACTGCATTAAAACTACAGAAGAATCAACCACTTCGAGTTGTTGCCACGCAATTGATTGAAGCTGGTGTGGATATTGATTTTCCTGTCGTCTTTCGTCAGGAGGCAGGATTAGATTCCATCCTTCAGGCTGCTGGCCGCTGCAATCGAGAAGGTAAGTCGGAGCTTTGTACCACCTATGTGTTCAGCCTGGGTAAGGAGCATCCCTTGCCATCCGGCTTTATGACTCAAACCAATAATGCTCGTCTGAATATGGGGCAACAGCATGACTGGTTTGCGCCCGAAGCAATGACTTGCTACTTTAAGCAACTTCATTCTCGTGTGGATAACTTCGATAGCAAGCAAATGCAAGAAATGCTATATAAGCAAGAATGTGAGTTTGAGGAAGCTGCTCGTCAATTCCACTTGATTGATGATCAAACCACATCTGTCATCATCAATTGGAAAGAGAGTATGGATCTCTATGAGCAACTCCTCTCGCAAGGTCCTTCCTATGACCTTATGAAGAAGTTGGCGCACTATAGTGTCAACATCCGTAAACGTGACTTCGATAAGTTGCAAAGCATGGGGGCGGTAGAGGAGCCATTCGAGAATTTATATGCGATTACCAATCCCAGTTTCTACAAAGCGGATACTGGCTTGATAATCGATAATCAATGGTTAGAAGAAACATACATTATATAAACAATGGAATATATAGATAAGGAATTTTGTTTGGAGGTATGGGGCCCTATGGCCTGCTTTACCCGTCCAGAACTAAAAGTGGAGCGTGTGAGCTATGACGTCATAACGCCATCAGCAGCTCGCGCCATTTTTGAGGCTATCTTCTGGAAGCCCGCTATCCACTGGCAGGTTACAAAGATTGAAATGCTCAATCCTATCAAATGGACCTCTGTACGTAGGAACGAAGTGGGTGCTGTGGCATCTAAGAACCCTATCTTTATTGAAGATAAGCGTCAACAGAAGAATACGCTCTGCCTGAAAGATGTGCGTTATCGCATCTGGGCAAAGCTTGAATTTATACCTGTGCGTAAACGCAAGGGCGAGCAACCCTCTTTGTTTGACGAAACGGCTCATCCCGATGAGAATCCTGCCAAATACAATGCCATGTTTGAGCGTCGCGCTAGCAAAGGTCAATGCTTCAACCAACCATATTTGGGCACACGCGAGTGTTCATGCTCCTTTAGACTGGTTAATCCAGAAACGGAAGAGCTTGATGCTCCCATCAGCGAAAATCGCGACCTGGGTATCATGCTGTATGATATGGACTTTGAGCATAACTTAAAGAATCCACCAGCTATGTTCTATCGTGCGCAGATGGAGAACGGTGTTATTAATGTTCCACCTAAAGATAGTGAGGAGATTTTAAGATGATACTAAACGCATTATATGATTATTACCATCGTTGTGGTGATTTGCCTCGAAAAGGAATGGAACTTAAAGAGATTGGATTCCTGATTGTCATCGACAAAGAGGGGCATTTCCTAAGGTTTGAAGATCGTCGAATAGATAAAAAACAGGCACAAAAGTTTCTTGTAAAGAAGCACGTAGGACGTACGAGCGCACTAGCAGCTAATTATCTATATGACAATAGTGGCTATGTCTTTGGCTATTCTGATAAGGGAGATGTAATGGCACAATATCAGAAATTTAAAGAAAAAATCGATGATATTTATAACTTACATCCCAACAACGAAACAATTTTAGCTGTTCGTAATTTCTATGGTCAAGAGCAGCAAGACATTCTTGAGCAAATGAAACAGGACCCTTTATGGTCTGAGATAGAAAGGAATCTAAACAAGAAGTATTCTACATTCTCGTTTCTTCTTGAAGGTGATACAAATATTGTTGCCGAGAAAGTAGACTTGTTAGATATTGAGGACGAAGAGCCTTCGGGTGATGGGCAGGTATGTATTGTATCAGGCAAAAAAGGGAAGGCTGTAGAAACTACGACTGCAACTATGATACCTGGTAGTCAGGCCACGGCTAAGTTAGTAGCTTTTCAAGTTAGTTCTGGTTATGATTCTTACGGAAAGACCAAAGGTGGTAATGCACCAATCGGTGAAGATGCAGAGTTTGCATATACTACAGCGCTCAATCATCTGTTAGAGGCAAACTCTCGTAATAAGTTCATGGTGGGCTCGCGTACATTCCTTTTCTGGGCATCCAAAAATGACGAAGCTGGAAAAGAGGCAGAAGATAGCATCTTCAATATGTTTGGATTTTCTGAGCAAGAAGATGACCCAAATAAGAATATAGAACAAGTTCGGAAAGTGTTCACAGCCATATATTCTGGTGAAATAAAAACCACATCCGAAGATAAGTTCTATATTTTAGGACTTGCACCTAATTCTGCACGAATAGCAGTGGTATATTGGGCCGAAATACCGTTAAAGGAGTTTGCTGGCACCATCTGTAAGCATTTCGAAGACATGACAGTTGTGGATACGCGCTTAGAAAAGAAGCCATATACGAGTTTGCGTAATATACTCAGTACGGTAACGCTTGGCGGAAAAGCATCGGATGCAACTCCTAATCTGCCAGATGCTGTTGTAAAAAGCATCTTCCAAGGTATTCCTTATCCACAAACGCTTTTTGCTTCATGCATTCGTCGTATTCGTGCTGAGTCAGGCGATAAAGATAAGAATGCTGTGCATATCACTCGTGCAGCCATTATTAAGGCATATTTAAACAGAATAGATAATAATCAAAAAATAAATGTTATGTTAGACAAAGACAACACTAATCAAGGCTACCTTTGCGGCCGCCTGTTTGCTGTACTTGACAAGATTCAAGAGGAAGCAAACAATCAGCATTCCATTCGTGAACGCTACATGAATTCTGCAAGTTCAACACCTGCTGCAGTATTCTCTACGATTCTCAATCTCTCTAATCATCATGTAGAGAACTTGAAGAATGAAGGTCGAAAGATTTATTTTGAGAAATTGAAACAGGAGATTATCAGCAAGATTGAAGCTGATGGTTTTAAGCCACAGCTGGATTTGCAAGATCAGGGCCGATTCTTTATTGGCTACTATCACCAGCGCCAGGACTTTTTTCTAAAGAATGAAGATAAAAATAACGAGTAATCACAAAAATACAGATACAACTATGTCAGAATTAAAGAACAGAATCGATTTCGTTTACATCTTTGATGTACAGGATGGTAATCCCAATGGTGATCCCGATGCAGGTAATCTGCCACGTGTGGATGCAGAAACTGGTATGGGACTTGTAACAGACGTTTGTTTGAAACGTAAAGTGCGTAACTATGTACAAGTGGCTAAGGAGTGCGCCGCTGGCTATGATATCTTTATCAAAGAGAAAGCCGTTTTGAATACACTCATCGATGCTGCCCATGAGGAGGATACAGTAAAGACTGCTTCTGATAAGACTTCGGCAGCGAGAGATTTGATGTGTAAAAAGTATTTTGATATTCGTACCTTTGGTGCAGTAATGTCAACAGGTAAGAATGCTGGCCAGGTTCGAGGCCCCATTCAATTCACTTTTGCCCGTTCTGTCGATCCTATTGCTGCTATGGAGCACTCAATCACTCGTATGGCAGTTGCCACAGAAAAAGAGGCTGAGAAGCAAGGAGGTGATAATCGCACCATGGGGCGCAAGGCTACTGTACCTTATGGTCTATATGTGTGTCATGGCTTTATCTCTGCTAATCTTGCCCAGCAGACTGGTTTTTCTGAAGAAGACTTGAATCTGTTCTGGGATGCGCTCAAGAATATGTTCGATGTCGACCGCTCTGCTGCACGTGGACTGATGAGTGCCCAAAAGCTGATTGTCTTCAAGCACGAATCTGTATTGGGCAATGCACCTGCTAACAAACTATTCGATTTAGTAAAAATTGAAAAGGTATGCGATGGGGCTCCTCGTAAGTTCGAAGATTACAAGGTGTATGAAATCGAGAAGGACAACCTTCCTGCAGGTGTAACTGTCGAAGAACTGATTTAATCGTTTATGCCTAAGAAATTCGAGATAAGAAACAGTACGGCTGAGTTTCTGATTTTCCAGATAGAAGGTAAGGAACAGGGGGTTGAGGTGTACTACAAGGATAAAACTGTATGGTGCACCCAGAAGGCCATGGCGGCATTGTTCGATTGCTCAACTGATAACATTGGACTGCATCTGAAGCACATCTTTGCGAGCGGTGAATTGGAGAAAGATTCAGTTACCGAGAAAATCTCGGCAACTGCTTCTGACGGTAAGAATTACCTGACTCAATTCTACAATCTCGACGCTATCATCAGCGTGGGCTATCGTGTGAACAGCATTCGTGCCACCCAGTTTCGCCAGTGGGCCACAAGCGTGCTTCGAGAGTATGCCATCTGTGGCTATGTGCTCGATAGGTGATGAAATGACGGTCGCCCCTCGTGTGGGGGCGTGGATTGAAACATCGCTAGGTTCAGGATGTTCGTGGCTATCGCCGTCGCCCCTCGTGTAGGGGCGTGGATTGAAACACCGTATTCTGGCAGATTGATGCCGAGGGCCACCCGTCGCCCCTCGTGTAGGGGTGTGGATTGAAACAAGGACCACCAGTGGGGTGGACGTGCTGACTGGCGTCACCCCTCTCAGGGGGGTGTGGATTGAAACGGAGAACGAGGAACAGCCATGTGGGCGTTGAACGGGTCACCCCTCTCAGGGGGGTGTGGATTGAAACATGTGCAGACAGAAGCGAACACCCCAGCCGTACTTGGTCACCCCTCTCAGGGGGGTGTGGATTGAAACTCGATAGTCCAGCAGAAAACCGGCAACAAGTGCTTGTCGCCCCTCGTGTAGGGGCGTGGATTGAAACATGGGCATGTGGGACGAGACTGCGAACGTCATGGATGTCGCCCCTCGTGTAGGGGCGTGGATTGAAACATGATGGCAAGGTTCGGGAAGATGTCGGCCTTCGTCTGTCGCCCCTCGTGTAGGGGCGTGGATTGAAACCAAGAGAACGGAAAAGACCTACCATTTCAGTATGTCGCCCCTCGTGTAGGGGCGTGGATTGAAACATGATGGCAAGGTTCGGGAAGATGTCGGCCTTCGTCTGTCGCCCCTCGTGTAGGGGCGTGGATTGAAACCAAGAGAACGGAAAAGACCTACCATTTCAGTATGTCGCCCCTCGTGTAGGGGCGTGGATTGAAACATGATGGCAAGGTTCGGGAAGATGTCGGCCTTCGTCTGTCGCCCCTCGTGTAGGGGCGTGGATTGAAACCAAGAGAACGGAAAAGACCTACCATTTCAGTATGTCGCCCCTCGTGTAGGGGCGTGGATTGAAAC